>NZ_JBHFFC010000029.1:0-230009 GCF_043359615.1 Exiguobacterium sp. S22-S28
TCCTCTTCGGTTTTTTTGTTGGCCTTTTAATTGTCTTGTCAAGTGATGAACAGTTGTATGATCTTTTTTCTAGATGGTTTGTTATAATGAATTTGATTTTAATTCAGAAGGAAGTGGCATTTTGTTAAAACAGAAAAATATCTTACTCAGCCCGAAAATATACTTCATCACGGTTTTGAGCTATATGGCGTTAGGACTCTTCAGTTCATTGATCATGGGGTTAATTTTAAAAACGATAGGTGAAGGGCTGATGACAAACGGAATCAACGCATCGTTTTTAGTTACCGTCGGAGAACAAGCCATTGCGTTGACCGGACCGGCGATTGGCGTCGCAGTGGCGTTTGCATTAGAAGCACCACCACTCGTCCTATTTTCGGCGGTTGCTGTTGGTGCCTTTGGATATGAAGCCGGAGGTCCAGCCGGCAGTTACGTAGCAACAGTCATCGCCACTGAAATCGGAAAATTGATTTCGAAAACAACACGGCTCGATATTATTTTGACGCCGTTTGTCACGTTGCTCGTAGGTTTTGTGAGTGGGAAATATGTCGGAGCCTGGATTGGTACATTCATGACGGACTTAGGAGAAGTCATCCGGTGGGGGACCGAACGGGAACCGCTGATCATGGGGATTTTTGTCGCGACCGTTATGGGTCTTGCTTTAACAGCTCCGATTTCGAGTGCTGCTCTCGGCATCATGCTAGGGCTGGATGGATTAGCTGCCGGTGCTGCGACAATTGGCTGTGCGGCACAAATGATCGGGTTCGGGGTCATCAGTTACCGGGATAATGGGATTGGTGGATTTATTGCCCAGGGAATCGGTACGTCGATGCTGCAAGTCGGTAATATCATTCGAAATCCATGGACGATCGTTCCGCCGACCGTTGCAGGAGCTTTACTCGCACCATTCGCGACTGTCTTGCTGACACTCGAAAGTAATCCTGAAGGATCGGGTATGGGGACAAGCGGACTGGTCGGCCCGTTGATGATGTTAAAAACGATGGGATTTGAAGCGGAATATTATTTAGCTGTCTTTGTTCTTTGTTTTGTAGCGCCTGCTCTGCTGAGTTACATCGTCTATCGTTTACTTCATCGCATGGGACGAATTAAAGACGGAGATTTAAAGATTGAATATTAAACCAATCGCAGTGCTGATACGTTAAAAGTACTTGCGAAACCAAATAAAACCAGACAGCGGAATAATACGACTGTCTGGTTTTGTTTGGTTTAAAGAGAGAATCCGAACGAACTAGAATAAAAACTGGTGAAAAAGACATACAGGTACACCAAATAGAGAGGGAGCAAGTAACGCATTCGGACAATCGGCAATTTTCGGGCAAGTCGTTTTCCGACAGCTTCAAGCAACATGATAAGGCCGAATCCAACAACGAGAAGAATGAGGATTTGCGGTAAATTTCGTTCCGAGTCAATAAATGAATACCCGTATCGGAGACAACTGGTCATACCGACAAAACCAACAAACCGTTCGAAGGGATGTTTAACAGATTGATCAGTCATAATCATTTCCTTTCGAGATATTTTCTAGTTGCAGTATAGCAAACAAAGCGCGAAAACGCACAGAAACATTCGGATATGCTATGATAAAGCCAATGAAAACAGCATGTATCAAAGGAGTGGAACAGATGAAAAAGTTAGAGTCAAAACAACAATTCGAGGAAGTCAAAAAAGGAAAAGCCGTCTTTTTATTTTCAGCCGACTGGTGTCCGGATTGCCGGTTTTTAGATCCGTTTATGCCGGAAATGGAAAGCACGTTCAACGAGTTTGATTTTTATTACGTCGATCGGGACGAGCACATTGAAATTGCCCAGGAAATGGACATCTTCGGTATCCCTAGTTTCGTGGCTTACCGCGATAATGCGGAAACAGGTCGTTATGTCGGGAAAGAACGAAAAACACCGGAACAGGTCACTTCGTTTTTAGAAACAGTTTGACATGAAAGCGAGCGCTGTCTCGCTTTTTTTTTAATTAGGAGAGGATGAATCGAGTCATGGAATTACAACAAATCCGCCGAATGGTGACGGAAGCATTTGATACAACACGTTATACCACGTATTTTGATCGGGAAAAATCGGTATTGCGCATCGAACGGAAACAGGACCGGACAGGTGTTGATTTAGGTCTGAATCCATTGGTCGCAAAAGCGAAACGCCGTGGCGTGGTTGCGGTCGAAGAAACGATTGAATACATTCAAGCAGTCTTGGAACAAACAGAATCGGTCTCATTAATTGGACACGAACAGCAGGTTTTCCCTGTCATCCGGGCAAAGTCATTTGCCGATGAGACAAAAGACGGAAAGAAAATCATCAGTACACTGCACACAGGGGAAACAAAAATCATGTATGCCCTTGATCTCGGTGCGACGTATCGTTTGATTGACGAAGAGTTATTGGCACAAGCCGGATGGACGGCAGAACATCTGTCTGAAGCGGCACGTTTTAACCTGAAGACGTTACAGGCACCGTTTAAAACGGATGAAGTCGCTGGAAATGTCTTTTATTTTTTAAGTACGGGTGACGGATATGAAGCCAGTCGTGTACTAAACAAACAGTTGCTGAGTGATTATGCGGAACGGATGACCGGAGAGTTTGCTGTCGGTATCCCCCATCAAGATGTCCTGATTTTTGCGGATATCCGAAATGATGCCGGGTATGATGTCTTGCAACAGTTGATGTTTGATTTCTTTACGAATGGACGTGTGCCGGTCACAGCGCTTCCGTTTATCTATGAAGAAGGAGATCTTGAACCGGTCTTTGTCCTTGCAAAAAACAAGCATCCGAAAAGCTGAATAATCTGCTACAATAGGCATTGTGAGAAAGTTTGAAGGGAGTCATGGATTGAATGAATGTTTTTTATAATAAAGAAGGTGTCGGTGACGTCTTGATGGTCATCTTGGCAGACGCTCCGCGTGCTGAAATTACAGCTGAACGAAAAGGACGTGTCGCGACGATTTTCCATGGTACAGACGTCATTGGTTACAATATTTTTGAGGCTTCGGAAAAGTTTGACCTGAGCAGTGTTGGACCGGTTGATCTGACACCGGAACTCGTTCAAACGATCCAAGGGGTCTTGGCAGAAGAAGGCATTACATTCGTTGCGGATGACATCGATTATTCACCGAAGTTCGTCGTTGGATTCGTTGCTTCTGCTGAAAAACATCCGGACGCTGATAAATTATCGGTCTGTCAAGTTGATGTCGACGGAAACACGTTGCAAATCGTCTGTGGAGCACCGAACGTTGCGGCCGGACAAAAAGTGGTCGTAGCGAAGCCGGGAGCAGTCATGCCTTCTGGGCTGATTATCCGTCCGTCTGCCCTGCGGGGAGTGGCTTCAAGCGGTATGCTTTGTTCGGCGCGTGAGCTTGGTCTCGCAGATGCACCACAAGTTAAAGGAATTTTGGTATTAGATGATTCAGCACAAACGGGAGACGCATTTTTAATCGGTCGATGATTCGACCGATTTTTTAACAAGATGGAGGGGTGAAGGAATGAGCAATCGTTATGAGCAGTCGTTGAAGGAACAGGCAGCACGAATCCGACGAGAACTTGCAGG
Source organism: Exiguobacterium sp. S22-S28 (assembly GCF_043359615.1). Lineage (NCBI taxonomy): Bacteria > Bacillati > Bacillota > Bacilli > Caryophanales > Exiguobacterium > Exiguobacterium sp. S22-S28. The sequence continues at coordinate 3,568 of NZ_JBHFFC010000029.1, forward strand.
CGAAAAAGAAACGAAGCCTGTTGAGCGTCCTAAAAAAGAAGAACGGGAAGACCGCTTCGTGTTGACGGATGTTCCATCGCCTATTTACGGATTCCAACGGCCTAAAAAGCAACGGTCGATCCAAGAAGAGGAAAATTCAAACGAATCGGAAGTCGATGTTTCAAGTGAGCTTGAAGAGGAAAAAATGAAAGAGTCGCTTGTACAGGCTGCGGATGATACGAATGAGACATCAGTGATCGAGACGATGGAACAGACGGACTTGACTGAGGCAGAGGCTGGTCTAGTTCCGACGACTGATTCAGATCTACTTGTTCCTGAACCAACCATTGAACGAGCGCCGGAAGAACGCTTTGAAGAAACGATACCGGATACGCAAGAAGACGTGCTAGAAGAAACGGCGGATGTGACTACAAATTCAGTAGACGAGGACGTACAGATGACGGTGTCGCCTGAACCGGATATGCCGGAATTAGTGGAGCGGACAGCAACGGATGCCGAAACGAAACCGGTCGAAACCAATCATGAGACGGATGCGATTATGTCTGCAACAGAAGAACAAGCAGAATCCTTGATCGTCCCGGAAACATCGATCGATTCACCGGAAGAAATCAGTATGCCTCAAGCGAAGCCGGTATCAATCAAAAAGCCGGTCGGTCCACCCGTCAATGTCGTGATGACGACTAAAGATTTAATGGCGATGTATCGTGCACGACGTGAAGAAAATAATTTGCATGGTAAAAAATAAGTCGGTTTGCTATAATGGTACAGGTTTTGTACCCAAGCCCGATGGTACGGACCGGAACGTGAATTGGAGGGCTCATATATGACAAACTATCATTTTGTTGGGATTAAAGGGACTGGGATGAGTGCGCTCGCCCAAGTACTGCATGAGATGAATCATCAAGTACAAGGTTCTGATATTGAGAAGCATATTTTTACTGAAGACGCTTTACGGGCAAAAGGAATTCCATTTTTCCCGTTTGATGCAAACAACATTAAAGACGGTCAGGTCATCATTCAAGGGAACGCTTTTGGGGATGATCATCCAGAGATTGCTCGGGCAAAAGAACTGGATTTAACGATTTATCACTATTATGATTTTTTAGGGTATCTGGCGAACGAATACCGTTCGGTTGCCATCACGGGTTCACACGGCAAAACATCGACGACGGGTCTGTTGTCGCATGTGTTGAGTGGAATCACGCCGACGGCATTTTTGATTGGTGACGGAACAGGAGCCGGTGTTGAAGAGGCAAAGGCTTTTGTATTTGAAGCATGTGAATACAAGCGTCATTTCCTTTACTACAAACCAGACTATGCGATTATGACGAACATTGACTTTGACCATTCGGATTACTTCACGGGTATTGATGATGTCGTTTCGGCATTCCAAGAGATGGCACTACAAGTCAAGCAAGCCATCGTTGCTTGCGGTGACGATGAACATCTTCAAAACATTCAAGCGAATGTACCGGTCTTGTATTACGGTTTTGGTGAAAACAATGATTTTCGTGCGGAAAACGCCGTATCGACGCCGGATGGAACATCGTTTGATGTGTATCTCCGGGATGACTTCTACGGTACTTTCCTGATTCCTGGATTTGGACAGCACCATGTTTTAAATGCGTTGTCTGTTATTGCAATCTGTCAATACGAAGGATTAAACAAAGAAGATGTCGCAATACGTCTAGCTTCGTTCGGTGGAGTAAAACGTCGTTTCAGTGAATCAAGCTTCGGATCACAGATTCTCGTTGATGACTATGCTCACCATCCGAAAGAAATCAGTGCGACGATTGAATCCGCACGTAAAAAATATCCGGATCGGGAAGTCATCGCGATTTTCCAACCGCATACGTATACGCGCTTAAAATCATTCATGGATGATTTTGCTACATCCTTACGGGAAGCGGATGCCAGTTATCTCTGCGAAATCTTTGGATCAGCACGCGAACAAGAAGGACAAGTTCGGGTCGAAGATCTTCAAGAAAAAGTACCGGGATCAAACATTTTGACGCGGGATAACGTATCCATTTTGAGTAAACATGAAAATGCCGTTCTGCTCTTCATGGGTGCTGGAGACATTCAAACGTATCAACAACAGTATGAAGGTACAAAATAATTGAATAAGCAGGGCGCTGACGAAACGAGTCGGCGCCTTTTTTTGTCGGTTTCGTGAACCGTTAAAACAGGACGGATTATTGGATGGAAAAGTCATCAAGTTATCATTGCATCTTGAATTGATTTTTGGAATAGTGGGGATATGTTATTTAGAAAGGGAAGAGGTCATGGGACAGATTTTACTCATTTTATCATTGCAACTGGTGTACGTACCTGTTTTGACGTTACGCACCATCATGCTCGTTAAAGGAAGAACCGTCATCGCAGGTGCATTAGGAACAGTGGAAACATTGATTTATATTTTTGCACTTGGTGTCGTTTTCCGCGATTTGACGACTCTCGGCATGGTTGTCTATGCAATCGGTTTTGGACTTGGTATTTTGATCGGAGGATTCATTGAACGAAAACTTGCGATCGGCTATAACATGATTCAAGTCCACACGCAGGAATTTCCGGCTGAGTTGATTCAAGTAATCCGGGATAACGGATTCGGTGTCACCCACTATCAAGGACAGGGACGGGACGGTATTCGTTACCGGCTGGACGTACTTGCCGCTCGGACACGGATGAAGGTGTTGCGGAATCTCGTGGAAGAGTATGAACCGAAGGCATTTTTGGTCGCATTTGATTCCGTTGATTTTAAAGGCGGTTATATGTTAAAAGGCTTGAAACGTCTCTAATAAGAATGGACAGTATGGCAATTGAAAAGTCAAAGAAGAATCTCCTAATCATGTTTAAGTTTTGTTATTTAAGGATAAAGATGAAGTAGAACAAAACACAGTTTTATGAGAGGGGAATTTTACGATGATTAGTAATCATGCAAAGACGGCTTTGAATCAACAAGTAGCAAACTATGGTGTCCTGTTTGTCAAACTCCATAACTACCATTGGTATATTAAAGGTCCAGACTTCTTGACGCTTCATGTGAAGCTTGAAGAACTATACACGTGGGTTTCCGAACAATATGATGTCGTGGCAGAACGTTTATTGATGAACAATGGTACTCCTTCGGCAACGTTAAAAGAGTACTTGGAACAAACAACGCTTGAAGAGGCGAAACCGGGTCTGTCGGCGGATGAAATGGTCGAATCGGTCATTAGTGATTTCCAACAAGTCCGTAAAGAGATGCTTGATGCCATTGAACATCTTGAAACGCAGGATGTTACAGTGGAAGATGATCTTTTGGCTCAGGCTAAAGAAATCGAAAAACAAATTTGGATGTTGCGTGCGACATTAAAGAAATAAGCAAAAAACGGATGGCTGCATCCTAACAGGAATGAGCCGTCCGTTTTTCCATATCATTTTAAGTTTTCAGGATTCAAGACATCCAGTTCCGGTAAAACGAAACGACCGTCTTTACGGATCAAGACATCATCAAACCAAATTTCACCGCCGCCATAGTCCGGACGCTGAATATTGACCAAGTCCCAGTGAACTGAAGAATCATTTCCGTTATAGGCTTCAGCGTAAGCTTGACCGGGTGTGAAGTGGAAACTGCCGTCAATCTTCTCATCAAACAAAATATCCTTCATCGGATGTTGAATAAATGGATTGACACCAATCGCGAATTCACCAACAAATCGTGCTCCGGCATCTGTATCAAACACTTCATTGATGCGTTCCGTATCATTGGCCGTCGCTTCGACGATTTGACCGTCTTTAAACGTCAGTTTGACGTTCTCGAAGGTGAACCCTTGGTATGGTGAAGGTGTATTGTACGAAATTGTCCCGTTGATTGAATCTTTGACCGGTGCGGTGAAGACTTCCCCGTCCGGAATGTTGGCATTACCAGCACACTTGATGGCAGGAATGTCTTTGATGGAAAAAGCAAGATCTGTTCCGGGTCCGACAAGACGCACACGATCGGTCTTGTTCATCAAATCGACGAGTGGTGTCATCGCTTCGCCCATCTTGGCATAATCCAGTGTACACACATCGAAATAAAAATCTTCGAAAGCTTCGGTGGATTGATTTGAAAGTTGTGCCATTGAACTAGTTGGGAAGCGTAAAACAACCCATTTCGTACCTTTGACGCGATCTTCCGTATGCATCTTGCCTACTGTTTTACCATAAAGCTTCATTTTGTCAGACGGCACATCAGATAGTTCGTTGATGTTGTCTCCTGCACGCAGACCGATGTACGCATCCATTGCCTGCATTTGTTTTTGTTCGATATCTGCCATGAGTTGAAGTTGTTCTTCCGACGCATTGCGGTATAATTTCCGTAAAATACGGTTATCTTTCAAGAGGACGAAAGGAAGACCACCGGCTTCATAAGCGGCATCAACAAGGGCTTCGACGAGTTCTCGTTCAATCCCGAAATTTTCAATCAAGACTTTTTCACCAGGAGCAAGTGCTACTGAATAATTAATAAGATTCGTTGCGAGTTGTGTTAGACGTGGATCACGCATGAAAAAGTTCCTCCTCAAATGATGTATGTAGGTTTCATTTATCATTGTAACGGAAATAAACCATTTGGAGTAGCAGGAACAACTGCATCGACGTCGAACTACCAACTAGACACTAGCAAAAGAAATTGGAGGCACGAACCATGGAAATCACATTAGGCGGAATCGCCGGATTAGTTGCTGCGATTGCTTTCGTAGTACTTGTCATCTTCCTCGCACGTGTGTTGGGTGCAGCAAGCAAGACACTTAACAACGTAGCGGATACGACAGCAGGACTGGAACGACAACTGGATGGCATCATGATGGAGACGACAGCGTTGTTACATAAAACGAATCGTCTGGTCGATACGATTGAAGAAAAAACAGAGTTGTTGGCGCCGGTTGCAAACTCAATCGAAGAATTGGGAACGTCGCTCAATAAAGTAACAGATTCAGTTCGAACTGTATCTGATACGGTCGCAAGTGCTGCCGATACGAATAAAGAACAAATCGCACAAGCTGTCCGTTGGGGATCAGTTGCAGTTGAACTGTTCAAGAAAAACAAACCGGAAGCCGGACAAACCGTTTCTTCTACGACGACAGCGACAACGACTGTCGAAAAGAAACCACGCCGTCGTTTCCGTAAACAAGCAGAAACACCAGTGACGCCGGAAGTCGTTTCTGTACCCGATGTCGAAAGCATTCCAGATGAGTTGAAGGGAGATCGTTCATAATGGCAAAACAACACCCGTACCAAACACAGGATACTTCAAAAGGGGGCGGATTCCTCGCCGGCATCATCGTCGGGGGATTACTTGGTGCAGCAGCAGCTCTGTTGTCCAGTCCAAAATCAGGACGTGAAATGCGTGGAATGCTTGACGAACGTACAGCGCCTGCACGCCAACGATTAAACGAACAGACGCAAGTCGTTCGCGAAAAAGCAGAGCCACTCGTCGGAGAATGGATTCAATTAGCAAAAGATAAAGCAGCACCTGTCATTGAAAAAGCAAAGAAAAATCCGACGGTCCAAGAAGCAGCTCAATATGCCGGTTTTGAAAAAGACCAATCGAGCATTGATGCGGCTTTAGCAGAAGCGGAACAACTGGTTCGTGACATCGAACGTGAAATCGGAGACGAAGTAGACGGTGCATCCGTTGCCGAGCAACTGGATACAGAAACAGTCGCTGAATTGTCTGAATTCCGTGAAGAGCTGGCAGAAGAGCAGTCAGAGGATGCGGAAGATACGGAAGAGAATGATCCGCAATCCAAGCTAACGCACGAAAAAAAACCTAAGAAGTAATCGGTTCAGACGCGTACTCCCTGACTTTTAAAGGAGAGTACGCTTTCTTTATATACAATTACAAAAGAGTTCGCTATAATTAGTTGCTATTACGAGCTATATGCTGATTAGGGAGTGGTGGAAGAATGGATCAACATGCAGAATTAAAACGTTTACGGGATGAACTTGATTTAGTGAACGCTGAGTTATTGGCGTTAATTAATAAACGAGGGGAAATAGCGGTTGAAATCGGTAAAGTAAAACGTGCCCAGGGAATCGATCGATATGATCCGGTCCGTGAACGCCAAATGCTTGAATCGATTGCAGCAAGCAATCATGGTCCATTTGAAACAGGACGCCTACAGCACGTATTTAAAGAAATTTTCAAAGCCTCTCTTGAACTTCAAGGAGAGGACCGGACACGGAAATTGTTGGTGTCCCGAAAACAAAAGCCGACCAATACGATCATTCGCATCGGGGACGATGTCATTGGCGACGGTTCTCAGCAATTGATTGCAGGTCCTTGTGCCGTCGAAAGCGAAGAACAAGTCTTTGAGGTCGCAGAGCAACTCGCGAAGCATGGCGTACGCTTCATGCGTGGTGGAGCTTATAAACCACGGACATCACCATACGATTTCCAGGGTCTCGGACTCGAAGGATTGAAGATGCTGAAAAAGGCGGCGGATGCCCATGGTCTTCATGTCATCACGGAAATCATGACGCCGAGTGCAGTTGAGTCGGCTTTACCATACGTGGACATCATTCAAGTCGGTGCCCGCAATATGCAAAACTTCGATTTGTTGAAAGAAGTCGGTCGCACGGATAAACCGGTCCTCTTAAAACGTGGTTTGTCAGCTACACTTGAAGAATTCATGTACGCTGCTGAATACATCATGGCGAGTGGAAATGAACAGGTCATCTTGTGCGAACGCGGTATCCGAACATATGAACGGGCGACGCGCAATACACTTGATATTTCTGCCGTCCCGATTCTCAAACAAGAGACACATCTTCCAGTGATGGTCGACGTGACACACTCGACAGGGCGCAAAGATTTACTGCTTCCGACGGCAAAAGCGGCTTACGCGATTGGGGCTGACGCGGTCATGGTTGAAGTCCATCCGTTTCCTGCCCTTGCACTATCTGATGCGAACCAACAATTAGATTTCAACGAGTTCGATTCGTTCATCGAGAATCTGACTTCTACTTTTCCGGCACTAAACGTTCAATGATTTTCTAAAAAGGCTGTTCTTTAGCGAATGAAAACGTTTTACAATGAGGGAAGAATGGGAAAAGAAAGATATCTTTTCCTGTCTTCCTTTCGTGTTGCCTAAAAATGAAAATAGAAATGAAAACAAAAGCATTGTCTAAAATAAGGAGGAATTTGTTTTGAACAGTAATATAACGATTTATGATGTCGCCCGGGAAGCCGCCGTATCAATGGCGACCGTCTCGCGAGTAGTGAATGGAAATCCGAACGTTAAACCATCGACGCGGAAAAAAGTACAGGATGCCATTGATCAGCTCGGATACCGTCCGAATGCAGTAGCACGAGGTCTCGCCAGTAAAAAAACAACGACAGTCGGTGTCATTGTACCGGATATTTCGAATATCTTTTTTGCCGATTTAGCCCGTGGAATCGAAGATGTCGCGACGATGTATAAATACAATATCATCCTGTGTAACTCGGATCAAAATCCGGAAAAAGAGATCCATCTTTTGAATACATTACTCGGCAAGCAAGTGGACGGGATCATCTTCATGGGTGGACGTCTTCATGAAGACTTAGTCCGCGAGTTTAAAACGTCTCCAGTGCCAATCGTCTTAGCGGCAACTTTAAATCAAGATTATGATTTGCCGGCAGTTAACATCGATTATGAAAGTGCAGCACATGATGCAGTGAAATCATTGATTAAAAATGGTCACAAGCGGATTGGATTCATTACAGGTCCACTGGAGCAACAAATCAATGGAGAAAAGAAATTTGCCGGTTACCGCAGTGCGTTGGAAGAAGCAAACTTACCATTTGACGAGCAAAACGTCGTTCTTGGAAATTATACGTATGATTCCGGTATGAAGGCGATGAATCAGTTGCTTGAATTAGGAGATGCATGCCCACGCGCGATTTTCGCCGGAACCGATGAAATGGCGCTTGGTGTCATTCATGCTCTTCAGGATGCCGGTCATCAAGTTCCGGAAGACTTCGAAGTCATTGGTCACGATAATACACGTCTTGCCACAATGATTCGTCCGAAGCTGACGACAGTCGTACAGCCGATGTATGATATTGGAGCTGTTTCGATGCGGTTACTGACAAAAATCCTTAACAAAGAAGAAATTGAAACAAATGATGTGACGTTACCCCACCGAATTGAGCAACGTGATTCGACGCGGTCTTAACGCAAAAAAACGACTCTTTTTCAAATCGAAAAAGAGTCGTTTTTTTATTTTTGGACAAGAACTGTTTGGTCTTGATGATGATGCAATTGGTCATTTTCAACGTGCAGTCGAATAGTGGTATTGCCGGGACGGGTCAACGAGACTTCACCCACGTATTGATCCGCCTTTTTTGTAAGTGGTACATACGTATGTTTCTCAACACCCGGTTCAATCACTTCAACTTGGACATCTGCTTGAAGCGGTTTTTCATTTAGAAAGACATGAAAAGAGAGTGGAAGTTTTGCTCCGGCCGTCATTTTTTTCGCACCCATATAATGCACGGATAATCCGTCAACCGTATCATGTGCATGTTCGTGAGTCGATGTTTTTTTCTCAGAAGATGCTTCATGGGAATGATCCATGACGACGAACGAGATTTTATCCATATGATGGAGTCCCTTTTTATCATTGATATGGTAGAGTCCTTCGTATTCGCCTTCAGCCAGTTTAGCTTCTGCTTGATAAGTACCTGTCTTTTTTAAAGCAGCTTTAAACTTTTGATGGTCAGCTTCTTTTTCGTCTGCTTTCCAGACTTCGAAAGTGACATCTTCCAAGTTAACGGCTTTTTGATTTTCGACCGCCGTTGCTTTAAACACGACTTTTTGATTTTCCATCGTTTTGGCCGGAATATCAACTTTTACATCGACCGTCGGTTTTCCGGAACCTTGCATCGTCTCATGATCCATGGCTTGTTTCTCATTTCCACAACCTGCAAGCAACAGCCCGGTTGCAAGAAATATTCCCGAAAAGCCCAGTATTTTATTATTCATTGTAAATCCCCCCAGTTTTGTTTACTAAATAAAGGAATGACAGCTCATTTAGTATATCAATAACTTGTGAAGCCCTGGCGAAGTAATTGTGAAAAAAACAAGACATTTTACTCGGAATAGGGGGATGCAGCGGATAAAGTTTCTTTTTTTGAATCATCAATGAACGGCCAAAGTAATCGTTTAACAGTTTCCCAGTTCTTTTCCTCAATCTCCGGACGTCGTGGAATTGACGGATAAAGAGGAATCGGGTCAGACCATGTCGTAGGAACATTCGGACTCACTTTTTGCCATTGGTGAATCCAAGTCTCCGGCAACTTTCCCTGAAAAGGTGATTGGTTCGTCAAAGCAGCAAAAACTTGGCTCCAAGCACGGGGGACGACACGGTACCAGTCATAACCGCCGCCTCCTAAAGCAACGATTCGTCCGTTGGTATACCGGTTTGCCGCCTCGACTGCGATTTGTGGAATTTGTTCGTAACTGTTCATCGTCAAAGACAAATGAGTCAACGGATCCAGTGCATGGGCATCCGCTCCGTTTTGGGTAATGATGAGGTCAGGCTGAAACAGCTCGCAGGCTTCAAACAGAACCGTCCGGTAGGCTTGCAGAAAGGAAGCGTCTTCTGTAAAAGCATCAAATGGAATATTCCAGCTCCACCCGTATCCTGCCTCGTTTCCACGTTCCGTGACCATTCCGGTTCCTGGGAACAAATACCGTCCCGTCTCATGCAACGACAATGTCATGACATCTGCCCGGTTGTAAAAGGCCCACTGAACACCGTCTCCATGATGAGCATCCGTATCGACATACAAGATCTTGCAGTCATATTTTTGAACCATGGCAGCCATTGCGACAGCTGTATCATTGTAGATACAAAATCCAGAAGCACGTCCGCGAAAGCCGTGGTGCAAACCGCCGCCGATATGGAACGTCCGGCGGTATTGACCAGACAGCACCAACTCACAGGCTTCGATTGTTCCACCGACCAATAAAGCTGCACTTTCATGCATATTTTTAAAAAGAGGAGTATCTTCTGTTCCTAAACCGTACATTTGGGCTTTCATTGGAGATAGCTCGCCGTGTCCTGCGAGTTTCACTGCTTCTATGTAATCCGGATCGTGGATGAGCAACAGTTCCGAATCTGTTGCTGCCCGCGGAGAAATACAATCGACCTGATCAAGAGCGCCTGTCGTTTCAAGCAAAGATAAGGTGAGCTCCAGTCGAATCGGATTAAACGGATGGCTGTCGGAGAAACGATAAGCGGCTTCTTCCGGACTGTAGATATAAGCAAACTCTTTCATCGACTGACATCCGGACCGAGCACATCAAATCCTTCTTTCCGTAATTTTTCGATGACGCGAATCGGATTCATCGTCTGGACACGAAAAGCGACGATACGAACGTAGGGATCAGATGTCGGATAGACCAACACATTTAAAATATTCACATTTGTTTTTGCAAGAAGGGTTGAAATTTTAGCTAGTGTACCTGCCGTGTTTTCAACCCGTACTTCAATTTGTGAGCTGGGTTCAAGAGCGCCTGTCAATTGGACGAATGTCCGCAGTAAATCTGTTTCGGTAATCAATCCGACGAGTCGGCGTCCACGGACAATTGGAAGGCACGACAACCGGTATTCATAAAACAGGACAGCGGCATCTTCAATAAAATCGAGCGGATGAGCAGTCATTGGTGTGCGTTGCATAATGCTTGAAACCGGATTTTGTTGATCTGACAAAAAGGTATCTGGATGAAAAACGCTGCTTGCACTTTGCATTTCCGTTAGTCCGACCAGTCCGACCAACTCATGACGTGCATTGATGACGGGCAGGTGACGGATATGATGACGGCGCATCAAATCAGCTGCATGGGTGATCGAATGGGTCGGTTGAAGCGTGATACAGTGCGTTTTCATGATTTGTTCGATTAACATACGATCCCTCCTTAATCGTACATGAAGCGACGACGGAGCCGGAGTGCGTCAAAATGCGCTACGACTTCAGGTGCGACATGTTTTCCGATTCGTGCCATCAAACAATTGGCAGGATGTGAGGCGATTTCCGGATCGTCCGTCGGGAAAAAGACTAAACCACCGTGATTCATCATTTTTTCCATGATTTTGCGATAGTCCCATACGGATAAACCACTGCCCTTTAAATCCCAGTGCCAATAATATTCGGTCGTTAAAATCAAATAATGTTCCATCGCCGGATCGAGCATGGACACTTCGAGTAGTTTTTTTCCGATTTGTTGGCCTCGGAAACGAGCGGATACTTCAATGGCACCCAGTTCTAAAATGTAAGGATTATTTCCTTCACTCCACGTTTCATAAGGATCGGGATATAAAAAAGTTACATATCCGATAATTTCGTTTCCCTGCCGTGCAATGATGATTCGTCCTTCATCCAAGCCGGCGATTTCGACAAGAGCTTGATGTTGTTCGACGGGTGGACGAAAGGCTGTAAGTCCTGCGTCAAGTGTATACGTAGTAAGGAGCTGGCTTGGGACCGGTCCTTCAATTTCAACTGAGCCAAGCGATGTTTCATGAGTACGATGATTGAATTTTTTTTCAAACATGTAAGCGTCACCACCTTCTCATTTATTATAGACGAAAGCGAACGGGGAAAGAGAGGGATTTTTTAACAAATTGACGGCAAATGGATTGAACTACACCGGAACTAGCTTATAATATAGGAGACAACAGCGAAGGGGAGGAACGAGACATGAAAGTTTTGAAAGCGCTTCCGGGGAAGCATTGGTTATCTGAGTATGACGGTTCAGATTCATATGATTGGCAAGAAGCAGAACAATATTTTTCTTGGGCGACGACGGGGAAAGTCAATATGGCCCACGAAGCAATCGATCGTCATGCAGAAGGCGAACGTGCGAATAAAACAGCATTGATTTATTTCGACGGAACGAAAGAACAAACCTTCACGTATACAGATATGAAACGTATGACCAATAAAGCGGCGAATATCCTGACAGATGCAGGAATCAAAGCAGGAGATCGAATTTTCATCTTCATGCCCCGTTCGCCCGAACTATATTTTGCACTACTTGGCGCATTGAAGGTTGGAGCCATTGTCGGTCCGTTGTTTGAAGCGTTTATGGAACAGGCTGTTCGAGACCGCTTACTGGATTCGGAAGCGAAGATGCTGATTACGACAAAAGCTTTACTGCCGCGTGTTCCTGTTGATGAACTTGCATCTCTCGAACAGATTGTATTGGTCGATGACGAGGTGGAGGAAAGCGACAAGATCAAGGATTTCCGTCACGCCTTTGATCAAGCATCCGAAGATTTTGAACCGGTTTGGTTGGACCGAGAAGATGGATTGATCTTGCACTATACATCGGGTTCGACCGGGAAACCGAAAGGTGTCCTCCATGTTCAGAATGCGATGATTCAACATATGATGACAGGACGATGGGTGCTGGATTTGCAAGAAGAAGATGTTTATTGGTGCACAGCTGATCCGGGATGGGTAACTGGAACGAGTTATGGTATTTTTGCACCTTTTTTGAATGGAGCGACGAATGTCGTCGTCGGAGGACGGTTTAATCCAGATTTCTGGTACAGTGTCATCGAAAAGTATAAAGTAACGGTTTGGTATAGTGCGCCTACGGCGTTTCGGATGCTGATGGGAGCTGGAGCAGACATTGCAAACAAACACGATTTGTCGTCGTTGCGCCATGTGCTTTCAGTCGGGGAACCACTCAATCCGGAAGTCATTCGATGGGGAAAAGAAGCTTTTGATCAAAGAATTCATGATACATGGTGGATGACAGAAACGGGTGCCATGATGATTTGTAATTACAAATCAATGGACATCAAGCCGGGTTCGATGGGTAAACCGATTCCAGGCACAAAAGCAGCAATCGTCGATGATCAGGGAAATGAGTTGCCTCCTTTCCGAATGGGGAATTTAGCATTAAAAACCCCGTGGCCGTCGATGATGCGCCAAATTTGGAACAATCCACAAAAGTACGAGTCTTATTTCTTCAAAGGGTGGTATGTGTCAGGGGACTCAGCCTATATGGATGACGAAGGGTACTTTTGGTTCCAGGGTCGTGTCGATGATGTCATCATGACCGCAGGAGAACGAGTCGGACCGTTCGAAGTGGAAAGTCGACTCGTGGAGCATCCGGCTGTCGCAGAAGCAGGCGTCATCGGAAAACCGGACCCAGTTCGCGGGGAAATCATCAAAGCGTTCATTTCTTTACGTGATGGTTACGAGCCGACGGAAGAACTGAAGCAGGAGATTCAAGCGTTTGTCAAAGAAGGTTTAGCGGCTCATGCTGCACCGCGAGAAATCGATTTCCGTGATAAACTGCCGAAAACACGAAGCGGTAAAATCATGCGACGTGTCTTGAAGGCCTGGGAACTAAATCTTGAGACCGGTGATCTCTCGACAATGGAAGATTAAGAACAATAGGATGATCAAACAAGCCCCGTTTTTCCTGAAGGAATCAGGAAAAACGGGGCTTGTCTTTTTAAATCAATGAAAAGCATTAAAAAACACCGACTCGAAGCGAGTCGGTGAATGAATAAACGGTAACGGGATTACTCAGACTTTTTCTGATCTTCCTCAGTGTTCTTTTTGGCATCAGCGTCGGCTTTAGCGTCATCTGCTTTCTTCTTAGCATCGGCATCGGCTTTGGCTTTAGCGTCATCCGCTTTCTTCTTAGCATCAGCATCAGCATCAGCTTTGGCGTCATCTGCTTTCTGCTTAGCATCAGCATCGGCTTTGGCGTCATCTGCTTTCTGCTTAGCATCGGCTTCGGCTTTAGCGTCATCCGCTTTCTTTTGTGCTTCTTCTTGCTGTTTTTTCTTTTCGGCTGCAGCTTTCTTTCTTGCTTCTGCTTCTTTTTTCTTTTGATCTTCTTCTTTGAAGCGACCAGTATTCTTGAAGTCGTTGGCACTGACTGAAGCAGGTTGATTAAAGCGGGCACCTGATTTGAAATAGCTGCTGTTCGCATTGTACGTCAGATTCGCCATCTGAGCCCATAGGTTTTGTGTGCGTTGGTAGTACGTCGTCGCACCGAGCAAGGAGTTGTTTTGGTCATGACCGGTCCAAACAGCAAGCGTTACGCCGGGGGTCGAACCAACAAGGTACGAGTCTTTGATTTCATTTGTTGTTCCTGTTTTACCTGCCCAGTCTCCAGGTGCTTTGAGTAAGGAGTTCGCGTATTGTGCAGTCCCTTTATCAAAAACACCACGCATCATATCGAGCGTCAAATAAGCAGTACGGGTTTCGTAAATTCGTTTTTTCTTCGATTTTGCTTTGTAGATATTTTTTCCGTCTTTTGTAATCTTGGAAATGACATATGGTTTGACGTATTCGCCATAGTTCGCAAGTGTTGCATAAGCTCCGGCGAGTTCAACCGGTGTGATTTCCATCGTTCCGAGAGCGGCGGACGGCGCATAACGAATGTTATCCGGAATTTCAATTCCCATGTCGACCAATTTTTGAATAGAGTTTGACATGTTCATTTTTTCATACGTCTTAACGGCAGGAACGTTTAGCGACAGTTCGAGTGCTTCGCGTACTGTAACGTTTCCGCGGTAACGTCCACCCTCATTGTTAATCGGATTATCACCGGGTTGACGGGGGACAGTTTGATAATAATATTCTTCATCATTAATGGTCGATGCCGGTGTAATCAAGCCATTTTCGATTCCGTTCGAGTAAACAAGGATTGGTTTCGCGGTCGAACCGATTTGACGTTTTGCCTGGAAGGCGCGGTTGAAGTCATCCGCTGTTCCATCCGTATAGCGTCCACCAACAAAACCGAGAATCCGGCCTGTTTCATTTTGAACCATGACAGCAGCCGTTTCTTCCGGATCTTTTTTCGTAACGGTCTTTTTCGTTTTGGAATTGACCACTTGCTTGTACTGAAGAGCGCTTGGGAAGTTCGATGCATTTTTAGCAGGAGTTTGCATCGCTTCATGGATTTTTTTATCGAGTGTTAAATGAATTTTATATCCGCCTTGTCGTATGGCGACTAAAGCTTGATCGCGGTAATTAGCTTTAACTTCAGCTAATTCTGAAGGTTTGACTTCATCTTCTTTAATGTCATCCTGCTTCATAAAGTAGCTTGTCATGATTTTGAGCGCTTCTTTTTCAGCTAAATCATAAACGTAAGGGTACGTATCCCGTGACCGTTTCGATGTTTTGGCAAAGTCTTTTGTAATATCGTATTTTACAGCTTTCTCATATTGTTCTTTTGTGATGCTTTTTGCGACATACATCCGTTTTAAGACGGTTTTCATTCGATTTGTACTTGGCGTCAAATCTTTTTTGACGACGCCGCCTTGCAGGTAAGGCGTATAATAATACGGATTTTTTGGAATACCGGCCAAGAAAGCGGCTTGAGGCAACGTCAGTTTTTGAGCGGATTTATTAAACACCCCACGGGACGCAGCTTCAATACCAGCGATATTTCGACCTAGTGAGTTTCGTCCGAACGACACGACGTTCAGATAAGCTTGAAGAATTTCATCTTTGGTCATCGCATTTTCAAGACGCAGAGCTAAGATGATTTCTTTTGCTTTTCGTTCAAACGAGACTTCATTCGTCAGGATTTGGTTTTTAATCAACTGTTGCGTCAAGGTGCTTCCGCCTGTACGTGACGCAGAGTTCGTCAACTCTTGAAGAACGGCGCGTAACGTTGCTTTTGGAACAACACCATCGTGTTCATAAAAATCAACGTCCTCTGTCGATAATACGGCATCGAGTAAATAAGGGGAAATTTCTTTGATAGTAACGGGTTGACGTTCTTCATCTGTTGTAATATTCGTCAACTTTTCGCCACTTCCCCAATAAATTTCACTCGTGACGGCATAACTGTTTACTTGTTGCTTCATCTCCGCCAGTTTTGGTGCTTTTGTATCTTTGACGAGTGACGCAAAGTAGCCGCCTGCTGCCCCGACAGAAAAACTTCCGACGAGTAAAACCCCTATGATGAGGAATAAAATGATATTCCAAGATACGTCGTATGTGATATTTGACCAGTGCCGAACGGCTTTCGTCCGGGGATGATTCCAAAACTTGAACCAGTTCTCGCGCATAAATGATCTCCTTTACATCTTAAACTTGGGTGTAAATTAACATTAAATCACAGATAGACGTATTATACCATAATCGAATAGACAGAAAGTGACTTGACAGTCGATTCTGCTTCGACGTATCATGAAGACATCTTAATTAAAAAGTATATAAAAAAACAGCTGTGATTGGAAATAAGTAATGGGACACTCCCTGTATCAGAGACCTAGTGGTGCTGCGAACTAGGACATAGTGATTTCATGAATTACGCTTTCAGGAGCTTCTTGAGAAATCAAGCGGTCTGCCCCGTTACCGGCAATCTAAGTGGCATGAATTTCATGCAATTAGGGTGGTACCACGGAATATTCCGTCCCTTCGTTCACACGAGGGGACGGTTTTTTTTTAGATTATTTTTAGGGGGAAGACAGATGACGTTACTTGAAGATTTAGAGTTTCGCGGTTTAATCAACCAATTGACAGATGAAGAAGGCATTAAGGAATTGTTGGCCAGTCCGACGACGTTGTACACAGGATTTGATCCGACAGCAGATTCACTGCACATCGGACATTTATTGCCGATTCTTGTTTTAAAACGATTCCAACAGGCAGGCCATCATGTCATCGGTTTAGTCGGTGGTGCAACAGGAATGATCGGTGATCCGAGTGGTCGTTCGACGGAACGTTCATTAAACACATCAGATATCGTTGAAGAATTCGCGAACCGGATCAAAGGGCAATTGTCCCGCTTTTTGCCGCTTGAAGGTGAAAATCCCGTGACGATTGCAAATAATCTCGATTGGACAAAAGATTTAACGATTATCGATTTCTTACGTGACATCGGAAAACATTTCCCAATCAGCTACATGTTGGCAAAAGACTCCGTCGACTCACGCCTTCAAAACGGGATATCATTCACCGAGTTCTCTTACATGTTGCTGCAATCATTTGATTTCTTGAAATTATACGAAAACGAAGGATGCCGCCTGCAGGTCGGGGGAAGCGATCAGTGGGGGAATATCACAGCAGGCATGGAATTGATCCGCCGTGTTGGTCATGATCAAAAAGCGTTTGGGATGACGGTACCACTCGTCACAAAATCGGATGGTCAAAAATTCGGGAAAACAGCCGGCGGTGCAGTTTGGCTGGATGCCGATAAAACGACACCATATGAGTTTTACCAGTTTTGGTTCAATGTTGATGATCTCGACGTCATCAAGTTCTTAAAATACTTTACATTCCTGACACATGAAGAAATTAACGTGCTTCAGCAGGAAGTTGAAACGGCACCTGAGAAACGAATCGCCCAGCGCCGGTTGGCAGAAGAGATGACAGTTCTCGTTCATGGCGCAGAGGCACTTGAACAGTCGGAACGGATTACGAAAGCACTTTTCAGCGGTGAAATCAAATCATTGAAAGCAGAAGACATTGCCGATGCCTTCAAAGGCATGCCGCGATTTACGCTCGGTGAAGCAACGAACTTGGTCGATGTCCTCGTTGAAGCAAATATCAGTCCGTCCAAACGTCAAGCGCGTGAAGATGTGACGAACGGAGCGATCTACATCAACGGAGATCGGGAACAAGAATTGACGAAAGAGATTACAAAACAAGATGCGATTGGTGATTTTACGATCATTCGTCGTGGGAAAAAGAAATACTTTGTGCTCGAGCACGCTTAAACACGTTAAAAAACAACGCTGACGGAATTCGTCAGCGTTGTTTTTCTATTACGCGACCCGGAATAAGCGGAGCGGGAGCAAACGCACGGCAATCGTCGTTGCAAGCAACGCTTTTAGGGCATCACCGAGAATAAACGGAATATTGATGGCGAGGGCATCAATGAAAGATAGCTGTAAGACAGCCATCAAACCAAATGTACCAAGCAGATAAACAAGCCCGAGTCCGAACACGATCATGCCGATAAACAGTGGCAGGAAACGACGTGTCTTTTCAGCGACCAGACCAATAAAGAAACCGGCAATCGGGAAAGCAATCAAATAGCCGACCGTCGGTCCGACGAATGGCGCAAGTCCTCCTTTTCCACCGAGTAAGGGGAGACCGGCAGCAGCCAGTAATAAAAAGACTAAGACCGCAAGACCACCACGTTTTGCGCCGAGGATGGCACTGACCGTCATGATGGCAAGCATTTGAAGGGTGATCGGAACGGGTCCGACGAGTTGAAGTTGCGGCAGCAGACTGACCGCAGAAATGATGGCAGCACCTAAAGCGATAAATGTAAGATCTTTTGTTTTCATAACATGACACGTCCTCTTCATTATGTGTTAACCAATATAAATAAAAGGTTAACACATAACGTAGGAAAGGGAAACATAAAAAAAGCACCCACCGAAGTGGATGCTTGAAACAACTGATTAACGTGAGTAGTACTCAACGACGAGTTGTTCTTGGATTTGATCGTTCAATTCAGAACGCTCTGGAAGACGGACGAACGTTCCTTCGAGCTTCTCAGCATCGAAAGTAACGAAGTCTTTAGTTGCTGGAGCAACTTCGAGTGCTTCTTTGATAACGACAAAGTTCTTCGATTTTTCGCGAACTGAGATCGTTTGACCTGGTTTCACGCGGAACGACGGGATGTCGACGCGAGCGCCTTCAACTTGGATGTGACCGTGGTTGACGAGCTGACGAGCAGCACGACGTGTACGAGCCATACCCATACGGTAAACGACGTTGTCAAGACGTGCTTCAAGTAAGAACATGAAGTTCTCACCGTGGATACCAGGCATTTTGCCAGCATCGTTGAAGATACGGTTGAATTGACGTTCGTTTACTCCGTACATGTGACGAAGCGTTTGCTTCGCTTGAAGTTGAAGACCGTACTCAGACATTTTACGACGGCTGTTACCGTGTTGTCCTGGAGCGTACGGACGTTTTGCGATTTCTTTTCCTGTTTCAGTAAGAGAGATACCGAGACGACGTGAAAGTTTCCAAGCTGGACCTGTATAGCGAGCCATAATAAGACTCCTCCTTAGTGTTCGTTATTATTTGCATAAAAATAATAACGCCATCAAACCCACGTTACGCCCATTTCATGATGTGGCACCCTCGCTTGATAGCAAAGTTACACGATGCCCCTCCGGCAAAGCCGAGTCATGAAATGTGATACGTAAGCGATTTGACCGCTATCGTTATCATTTCTGCACTTTTACAAGTATACGTCTGCATATTCCTGATGTCAATCAAATATGACGAAGAAGAATTTCGCTGAACGCTTCTAGACCAGCTTGGTCTGTCTCGTCGAACCGATTGAGTTCAGGACTATCGATGTCGAGGACACCAATCGTTTTTCCGTCCTTGATCAATGGCACGACGATTTCTGAATTGGTTGCCGCGTCACAAGCGATATGTCCCGGAAACGCATGTACATCCAAAACGAGTTGTGTCGTTTGATCTTGTGCTGCTGTTCCGCAGACACCACGTCCGAATGGAATACGGACACAAGCCGGCAGACCTTGGAATGGACCGAGGACCAATTCGTTTTGCTCAGAATCAGTCAAGTAAAAACCAACCCAGTTCGTGCGGTCAAGGAATTGACCAAGCAATGCGCTAGCATTGGCAAGATTAGCGATTTGATTGGTTTCCCCGGTAAGTAAAGCATCGAGTTGTTTGTTCAGCATTTCGTATTGTTTCGTGCGGTCACCATCATAAGTCGTTGTCTCAAACATGTAGCATTCCTCCTGAAAAATCATATTTTATTCATCTTATCGGGTTTTTGTGTCACTGACAAATAATTGATTTTACGAAACGCATCTTAAAAGTTCGGAAGAAATTAGGAAAAACCGCAGTAAATCTATGCAAATCGGTTGCGCTATACTATTATAAGGATAAGATTAAAGCGAATTTCTTAAAATATAATATCGCTTGATAGGGTGGAGGTCGTAACAAATGTGGGCATGGGTGATTGGTGTCATCGTCATCGTATTACTCGTCATGTTATTCAGCATGGTCAGTCGTAAAAAATATTATACGAAAATCGATGAACTTGATCTGCGGAAACAAAGAATCATCAGCGCATCGATTCCGAAGGAGTTGCAGGAACTGAAGGAACTCCCAATGGCGGGTGAGACGGAGACGAAATTCACTTCCTGGCATCAAGCATGGGAGGAATTAGTGACAGTCCACGTCGCGCAAATCGATGAAACATTATATCGGGCGGAAGAAGAATTGGATCGTTATCGGTTCGTCGCCGTTAAAAATGATTTAGAAGTGACGGAGCAACTGATTGCTGAACTTGAGGGATTGATTGATGAAATGTTGACAGAAATGTCAACGTTCAAAAATAACCAATCCATCTTGGCAGAACTGAAAGTCCAAGGTGAAACGAACTCGGGTCAAGTCCGCAAATCACTGCTGTTACAAGCCACATCGTTCGGACCGGCTTTACCGAAGCTTGAAGAGCAGGCAGAAGACATCGATCGGTTACGGACCGAGATGACTGCCTTTGAAGACGCAGGAGAAGTGACGAAAGCTTACGAAACGAGTTTGTTGCTTGAAGCGAAAGTAGAGCAGACCCGTCAACTCGTCGAAGTCATTCCGCAACAATGGAAGACGTTGGCCCATGAATTGAGACAACGTATTGATCAGTTGAGTGCTGGATATAAAGAAATGACGCTTGATGGTTATCCACTCGAACCCCTTGGAATGCAGTCTGATATCAAACGTTTTGAAGAACAACGTTTGAGTCTCGTCAAAAAACTCGAATTTCTTGAAATTACAGGACTTGAAGAGCAGGTACAACAACTTGCTTCGGATATCGACCAAATGTACGATACGTTCCGTCGTGAAGTCGACGCAAGGCACCATGTGAAAAAAGAAAACCAATCATTGAAACAAAAAGCATTACGAATGCGTGAAAAGATCCATCAATTGGCGCAAGAGTTCAGCATGCTTCGTGAAAATTATGAAATTTCAGCGGACTTAGGGGAGTATTACGAATCCATTCAACGGGATGAAGAAATGTTGTTCGGGGCAGCAAAGGATCTCGATGAGTCTATTGCGAGCCGAATCATTCCCTTCAGCATGCTCGAAGATCAAATGCGTGATGCCGTCCGTTTGGAAGAACAGTTGATGATTCAATACGAGCGCTTCTCTGTAGAATTGCAGGCATTACGCAAGGAAGAAACAGAAGTCCGCCAACGTGTCATCGAATGGAAACAACTTTTGTCGACTATTCGTTTACGTTTAAAACGACTGGGTCTTCCGAAAATTCCAAAGGATGTCGAAGAGGCGGTACAAGCATCGAGCCGTTCTTTGCAGACATTGGAGTCACGTTTGGAAGAATTGCCGTTTAATGTCCATTACATCGTTTCCCAAAGTGAAGATGTCAATGGAACGTTTAAAATTCTACAAGAACGGATAGATAAATTAGTATTCGAAGTCACGTATGCAGAACGACTTGTCCAATATGCGAATCGGTTCCGGCGACATGACAATGAGATACATATGTCGCTGACGATTGCTGAGACGAAGTTCCTTGCGGGAGACTACGAACGGACGATCACATTAGGTGAACAAGTGCTAGAACGATTCGAACCAAGCTCAATCGAACGGATTCGAAAAGCATGTGGTCAACCGGAAACGTTACATGCATAATCATCACTGACAACTCAGGGTGGCCGTTCCGGTCACCCTGTTTGTGTAAAAAAGGGAGCGATTGAGATGGGGAAACTATACGTAAACGGGATTATTCGAACGATGACGCATGAAGAAGACATCCATTCAACGATGTTTATTGAAGGGAAACGGATTGTGGCGATGGGAGAAGAAGCCAAATTACGCCGGCGATTCGGGAAGCGGATTTCAGCAATCATTGACTTGAACGGAAAAGCCGTGTATCCGGCTTTCACGGATGCTCATATTCATTTAATCGGATATGGAGAGGCCATTGGTCGAATCGATGCATCGCGCTATACAACGCTTGAAGAGTTGGGGAACGCATTCGTTGAGGCGGAAGCCATCAATGGATTACATGTGGCGGAAGGATACGATGAATCAAAATTAGATCGTGCACCGACAAAAGCATGGTTAAACCAACTCTTCCCGACGGAACCTGCTCTATTGAAACGAACGGACCGCCATACGGTTCTTGTGAACGACGTTTTATTCCGTCAGTTGGGATACAAAGCATCGACTGTCGTAGAAGGTGGGAAAATCGGTCTCCTTGAATCGGGAGAAGCGGACGGGTTTTTGTATGATGCAGCCATTGAGCCGCTCTATGCCTTGCAGTCGGGATCAATTGAACGGAACAAAGCCTCTTTGCGTGCAGCCATCAAGGCGTTGCACCGAAATGGTATTGTTGCTGCTCATACAGAAGATTTGGCGTACCACGGCGAATTGTCGGAAGTATTAGAAGCTTATCGGGAAGTGACGGAAGAAACAGGATTCCATGCGCACCTGCTCGTTCATCATTTGGTCGTCGATCAGTTCATCCAAACGAATCCTGAATTACCGCCGACCTTGTCGGTTGGTGCGATGAAACTGTTTGTCGATGGATCCTTAGGGGGACGGACGGCGTTACTTGGCAGAGGGTATTCAGATGACGCGACGACACGCGGCATCGAAGTCCATTCCCCGGAACAACTGGAACAACTCGTAAAACGAGCCCGGAGCTATGGCTTTACGGTTGCGGCACACGTCATCGGTGACTTGGCGATTGAACGTTTCGTAGATGTCCTTGAGAAGTATCCGGCTCCAAAAGGGACACGTGACCGAATCATCCATGCAACGGTCGTACGTCCGGAACTGTTGGCGCGGATCCGTAAGCTGCCTGTTTTGATTGATGTTCAACCGGTCTTCCTGCTCGACGATGCCGACTTTGCGCAAGACCGTCTTGGGTTGAATCGGCTGGACTGGGCGTATCGTCTGAAATCACTGGCAGAAACGGGCGCTCTTCTGTGCGGCGGATCGGATGCACCGATTTCTGATCCTGATGTTCGGCGTGCCCTGTATGCAGCGACGACTGGAACAGCCGGCAACATCAATAAGACGAACGAAGTCCTCTCGATGTACGAAGCCTTACTCCTGTTCACGAAAAATCCGCATATCGCGACGGATACTCACGGACGAAAAGGAATGTTATTGCCCGGATATGATGCAGATTTTGTCATCTTTGAACAGGATTTTTATCTGTTACGCGGAGAAGACATCCTGCGCAATCGATTGATTGAAACTGTTCAAGCGGGAAAAACCGTATTTGAGGCAACGCCAGTTAGAAATTAAAAAAAACTGCCAATTGGCAGTTTTTTTGTTTTATAAGAACGAGCGTTGAATTTTATGCCAAAATGTATTATTCGTTAATTTAACTGTCTTGAGTTCTTTTTCCGATAATTGAATGTCGACGGAGTCTGTCCGTTTTAAGCTGAGGGCCTCATTGTCCATTCCAATGATCGGATAGTCATTGCCGTCTTCGATGATACGTAAAGACAACTTCCGACCACGGTTCAAGAGGAATGCCGACCCGAGCGTCCGATAACGGTTATTATTGACGGAAGCGATCTCGCTGACTTGCAGACAATGGATCAATGGATCGACGATTGCGCCTGACAAGGATTTGTTGTACGCAGTTGAGCCGGTTGGTGTCGAGATGACCATACCGTCACCGCGGAATGTCTCAAACAGGAAACCATCGATATAGACTTCGATTGCCAGTGATTTGATGATGCTTGATTTGACGGAACATTCATTCAAGCACAACATGCCGGGACCACCGTTGATCGAAGCTTCGAGGAGCGGATAGCGACGGACTTCGATTTCCCCTTCAGAAGCACGGTTGCCGGTTTCTTTGAAGATGGCTTCGACAGAAGACAAATCATTGATGTCGAAATCACAATAAAATGAGTTGGGACCTTCAGCAAATCCGACGTAGATGGCATCTTCGCGGAATCCTGTGAAGCGGGCGGCTTGGAGAAAGGCGCCGTCTCCGCCGATCGAAACGATGATGTTGGCTTGTTTGTGGTCCTGGACGACATTCAATCCATACCGGTTTCCTACTTCAATCAGTTTACGTACCTGTGTCTCGTGTCTTTGTTTATTACGGTAATACAGGTAAACATTGTTTCGAGCCATGGTCAATTCCCCCTTGAAAGCGTTTCATGAACTCCTTCATTATACCTGTATTTGTGATAAATCGGTACTGATAGCTGAGGACGGGAGAAGAAATCTTGTTTTACCGTCCATGTGTTTTTATAGTAGAATAGGACAGGACTTAGAAACTATCGGGAAATGGGGAATTGACATGGCAACATTTAAAGGAAATGACATCACATTAATCGGGACACCGGTTGAAATCGGACAACAAGCACCAGATTTCGAGGTATTGGCCAATGATCTTTCACCTGTGACACGCGACACATACGCAGGCGTCCGGATTATCAGCGTCGTTCCATCTATCGACACAGGTGTCTGTGATGCACAAACTCGTAAATTCAATGAAGAAGCTGCAGGAATCGAAGGCGTAACGGTACTGACGATTTCGAATGACTTGCCATTCGCCCAACGCCGTTGGTGTGCATCAAGCGGACTGGATAACGTCGTGACGTTGTCGGATCACCGTGATCTGTCATTCGGGACGCAGTACGGTGTCGCGATTGAAGAACTTCGTTTATTGGCCCGTTCGGTGTTCGTCATCGATGCAGCAAATGAAGTGGTATACGCGGAGTACCTTGAAGAGTCGACGAACGAAGTCGATTTCGAATCTGCTCTTGCCGCAGCGAAACGTGCAAAAACGACGAAGTAAGAATAGTTTACAAACGGCGTAAAACCGGTACAATGAAGATAATGAGAAAAAACGGCTCCCAAGAAGTGCGGGGGCCGTTTCGTTTTGAAAGGATGGAATACAGATGGAAGCTTTAGAAAAGTTATATAAAGAACTGACACAACAAACACGTAAATTAGAACGTGATCTGGATATGCCGTATTTAGAAGCCTTGACGGAAGTCATCGATCGATTAAACGAGCGGCACACCGAAAATGTAGAATCGGAAACAATCCGTAAAGCCGTCTCACTCGCGATCCTGGAAGGGATGAAACAAGCGCAACCGAATCACTTGCCGACGCCGGACAGCGTTGCTTTGTTTGCGGGTTATTTAATCGGGAAACTAATCAAGAAGGACGATGTCCGTCTGCTTGATCTTGGAAGCGGAACCGGCGGGATGTTGCATGCTGTCCTTAGTCAGCTTTCGAAAGATACCGTCGCAGAAGCGGTCGAGGTGGATGAGACGTTAATTCGTTTATCGGCGTCGGTGACGGAACTGCTGGATTATCCGGTCAACTATACGCATCAAGATGCCCTACGTCCGCTCTTACTCGATCCGGTTGATCTGGCGATGGCAGATTTGCCGATCGGTTATTATCCGGATGAGGAAGCCGCGAAGGAATATGTTTTAAAACGGGATGAAGGAATGAGTTACAGTCATTTTCTGTTGATCGAACAAGCCATGAATTACGTGAAGCCGGGCGGATTCGGTGTGTTCGTCATTCCGAACGGATTGTTCCAACATGATACAGAAGGAAAACTGAAACAGTATTTCGAAACAAAAGCCCATGTCATCGGTATTCTCCAATTACCTTTGACGATGTTCAAACAAGAACAAGCCGCAAAAAGTTATTTGATCGTCCGAAATCACCTCGCGGGTGTGACGATGCCGAAACAAGCGTTGCTGGCAGAGTTACCATCCTTTACCGATGCCCGTGCCTTTGGTGGAATGGTGAAACAGATTGATGAATGGATTGACACAGAATTAAAATGAAATGCGCAAAGTGATTGAAATCTGTTGTTAATTTGACTATTCTAGTGTAGAACAGAAATAGAGCAAGACTCATACAGATGTGAATGTCTACTGATTTCGAATGGAAAAGGGGAAATAAATCATGGCAAAGATTATGGCAGTAAACGCCGGTAGTTCGTCGCTTAAGTTCCAATTACTTGAGATGCCGAATGAGACGATGATTGCAGTTGGTTTAGTAGAACGTGTCGGAAAAGACGACGCAATCTTTACGATTAAATATGGTGAAGGACAGAAATTTACGGATGTTCTTCCACTTGCTACACATAAAGAAGCCGTTGAATTGTCACTTGAGAAATTGATGGAATTTGGCATCATCTCCTCATACGACGAAATCAAAGGTGTCGGACATCGTGTGTTACACGGAAAAGAAAAGTATGCTGATTCTGTCGTCATCACAGAAGAGGTCATGCAAGATATCGAATCATATACAGAGCTCGGTCCATTGCATATTCCACCAAACTTGATCGGAATCCGTGCATTCCAAGCGATTTTACCAGATGTACCACAAGTGGCAGTCTTCGATACGGCTTTCCACCAAACGATGCCGGAAGAAAACTTCCTGTACAGCCTTCCGTACGACTACTATACGGAGTACGGCATTCGGAAATACGGTTTCCACGGTACAAGCCATAAGTATGTCACGGAACGTGCTTCTGAATTATTAGGTCGCCCGTTACAAGACCTCCGTTTGATCTCATGTCACCTCGGTAGCGGTGCTTCCATCGCTGCAGTTGCAGGCGGCGAATCGCTTGATACGACAATGGGCTTCACACCACTTGAAGGAATCACGATGGGGACACGTTCTGGTTCGCTTGATCCGGCTTTGATTCCGTTCTTGATGGAGAAAACAGGAAAAACGGCAGAAGATGTCTTGAACGTCATGAACAAAGAGTCTGGTATTTACGGTCTTTCTGGTCTCTCAAGTGATTTACGTGATGTTGAGTCGGCAGCGACAGAAGGAAACCACCGTTCAGAGATGGCACTCCGAATCTTCGCAAACCGAATCCATGGATACATCGGACAATATGCGGCAGAGATGAATGGCGTTGATGCGATTATCTTCACAGCAGGTGTTGGTGAAAACTCAGATTCGATTCGTGAGCGTGTCCTGCGTGGACTCGAATTCATGGGCGTTTACTGGGATCCATCGCTCAACAACGGCGCACGCGGTGAAGAATTGTTCATTAACTATCCGCATTCACCGGTCAAAGTCATCATCATTCCAACAAACGAAGAATTGATGATTGCCCGCGATACGGTTCGAATCGGTGGATTAGTTGAACAAAACGCTTGATTAAATATTTCTCTTTTAAGCCAAACGTCTGATCACAACAAAAGTTGTGATCAGACGTTTTTTTGATTACAAAAATCATTCATCAGTCCTAAAAAATAAGTTCATATATTTTTCCTGAAACCGTTTATTACAGCGTCTGTCATATAAAAAACGTAAAAAAGAAAGTTAAACCGCTTTTTGTCATAAAAAAGGTTTGAAACGGATGAAATGAGTCTTTTGTAATATAAAAGTAACAATTGCGTCATCTTTTTGTGGTCTATATGTAACGGCACTAGTCCATTTTGTCATGTATATTAATGTGAGTTACAAAACAGAAACAATTATGAAGGAGAGAATACATGATGATGAAACGAATAATCGCTAGTGTTTTAGCAGTCTTGTTAGCACTCAGTTCGTTTGCAGGTCTTCAAGCGGAAGCTGCAACCAAAAAAAATGTCAAGTCGTCGGTCGATAGCCTGATTGTTCGCCAAAAAGCCACAACAGCGTCTAAGAAACTGGGTCTTCTATATAAGAATCAAACATTACCTTACAAAGCAAAAACAGGAAATTGGTATAAAGTAAGTTATAAAGGGAAAACGGCATATCTCAGTGCCCGTTATTCAAAAGTCGTTACATCAAGTGGATCAAAAAAACAATCAACAGGTGGTTGGAAAACGATCACGAACGTAAGTGCGACAGCTTATACACCGTATGATCCAGGCAGTGGTAACTTAACGGCAATCGGTTGGAACATCAAAAGCTCAAAAAAGAAAGTCGTTGCAGTTGATCCGCGCGTGATTCCACTTCGTTCAACGGTCAAAGTTTATTATAAAGGCAAGTTAAAAGGGACATATACAGCAGCCGATACAGGTGGTGCCATCAAAGGTAAGAAAATGGATATCCTGTATTACTCACGTGCCGAAGCTTTTAGCTGGGGTCGTCGTAACGTTACTGTTAAATTTAAATAATTTGTCAGATCTATTGCACATCGGTGTAATAGATCTTTTTTTTGATCAAAAAAACACTCCACCCGCAGGTGAAGTGTTGAAAAATAGTAATGAGTGCGGTTAAAGACGGACAATCAGGACATCACACTTGGCATAACGTGTAATACTTTCAGATACACTACCGATGAAGAATCGTTCAACGGCGTTTAAACCGGTCGCACCACAAATGATCAGGTCGACGTTATGATTGGGTGCAAGCTTTTTAGCGATGGTTACTTTAGGAGAACCGTATTCGATTGCGACTTCGACATCTTTGACGCCGCGTTCTTGTGCTGTCTTGACGTAGTCGTCAAGCAGTTCTTTCGCATACGACTCAGCGCGTTCTGTAATTGTCCGGTCATAAGCCTCGACAGTTGCGAAAGTCCGTGTATCGATGACATGTGCAATGACAAGCTTGGCATCGTTTCGAAGTGAGACGTCAATCGCCGTTTCAAAAGCACGTTCTGCCTCTTTTGAACCGTCGACTGCTACTAAAATGTTATGATATACAATTGCCATTCTGTATCCATCCCTTCGTATTCAACTGATTCTTACACCCTTATTATACCATTCCCTCAAATAGAAGATGACGAACATTTAAGGAGATTTAAAAATTGTTCTTCCTTAAGGGAACCCGTAAGATGGAAGAAGATGAAAGGAGGCGATGCCACGATGAGGCACGCATTGATTACAGCAGGAACAAAAGGGCTCGGGGAGATGGTGACCCGTCGTCTGCTCGAAGAAGGATGGTACGTGACGGCACTTCATCGCTCGAAACCCACCTTTGAGCACGAACGTTTACATTTGATTGAAGCGGATGTGACGAAACAAGACGAATTACTGAGTGCCGTAGAGCAAACAATGGAGAAACACGGACGTATCGATGCCTTGATCTTAAATGCGGGACCGTACATCTTTGAGCGGAAGTCGCTCGTAGATTATTCGGATCAAGAGTGGAATGAAGTCGTAACCGGAAATCTGACGGCTAGTTTTTGGTTGTTACGAAAGATTCTTCCGATTATGCGCGAGCAACACTACGGACGGATTGTTACATACGGTTTTCCGGAGAGTGCGTCAGCACCTGGATGGATTGACCGGGCAGCATTCGCAGCCGCTAAAAGTGGGATGGTCAGTTTGACGAAAAGTGTAGCTCTTGAGGAGGCGGGGCATGGGATCACCGTGAACATGGTCAATCCAGGTAATATCGTGGGTGAGAATAAGTCGAAACGGATTGAGCAGGCAACAGCAGACGATCAGACGCCGGTCGGACGGACAGGTGTCGGCGAAGATATCGCCCGGGCCATCTCGTTTTTACTGGCGGAAGAGTCCAGTTTGATTACTGGGGCAATCCTTGATGTTACAGGCGGCGTCAACGTGGTCCATCAATCGCGTCAATGAGTTTAGGAGAAAGGTTCGAAGATAGGACAACAGGGTCCATTCCGTTTTTCGGAATGGACCCTGTTATTTACTGTACAGATGGAAGGGACTGCAGATGTTTTGGAGATTGGTTTAACGCTTCCGGTCCGTTTTCCGTAAGATGAATATCATCTTCAATCCGGACTCCGCCGACATTAGGAACGTAAATGCCCGGCTCGAGCGTATAGACGATACCCGCTTCAGCCGTCAATAGATTGTTTGAGGCGAGTGACGGGAATTCGTGGACGTCAATTCCAAGACCATGTCCAACCCGGTGTGTGAAGTACTCGCCGTATCCTGCCGTTTCAATGACGTCCCGAGCAGCTTTGTCGAGTGTACCAAGCGTTACACCAACACGACTCGCTGCGGTTGCTGCTTCAAGTGCTTCAAGGACCGTGTTGTAGATCGTTTTCTGTTCTTCGCTCGCTTCTCCGTAAACGAAGGTCCGTGTGATATCGGAACAATAGCCTTTCCACACGACACCGAGATCAAACAGGACGAAGTCTCCTTCTTGAATGACACGGTCACCAGGGACGCCGTGCGGGTCAGCACTGTTTGCGCCAAATAAGACTAACGTATCAAATGACATCTCGCGAACGCCTTTTTTCTTCATTTCAAACTCGATTTCCGCGATGACTTCCATTTCCGTGACGCCGGGACGAATTGCCTGTTTCCCGATTTCGACGGCTTGATCGGCCAATTCGGCTGCTTCGCGAAGGATGTCGATTTCTTGGGCATCTTTTTTGACGCGTAACGCCTGCAGTTGCTCACCGATATCGAGGATTGCCGCATTTTCCTGACGGGACTCCAGTTCCTTGAAACGGCTGAATGTCATATGCTCCCCTTCGATTCCGATCCGATTATTCGAGACGGCAAAGGTTTCGAGAAGCTGATTGATTTTATCAAACGGATTTTCGTGGTCGGCATACGTGACGACGTCTCCATCCCAAGGGCTGGCTGAAACGATATTCGCTTCGAGTGCCGGGCAGAAAAGGGCACGTTTTCCATTCGCATCGACGATGACCGCCATGACGCGTTCGTGTGGTTCAGCGTAGACACCTGAAAAATAGAAAACGCCGGCTTTTGACGTAATCAACGCCACATCGATTCCTGATTCTTGCAATACACGACTAATTTGATTTGTCCGTTCTAACATGTCGTTACCACCTCTCGTTTCTTGTCACGTTTTAGTATACCAAAGTTGGATTTGGAAAACATTTCTCGTAAATCGGGACTGGTACACTTTTCATTCATCCGAGTAGTACAGTATAATGACAGAAGAGTAGAATAAAGGAAAAGAAGGGATACAGCATGCCTACGAAACATGAACAGATCATCCGGCACATTGAGGATCTCGATGTGGGCGCCAAAATATCCGTCCGGCAAATCGCGAAGGATTTAACGGTATCCGAAGGTACGGCATACCGTGCCATTAAAGAAGCAGAGAATCTTGGGTTCGTCTCGACCATTGAACGTGTCGGAACGATTCGGATTAAAAAAAAGCAAAAAGAGAATATTGAAAAACTGACATTTGCAGAAGTCGTCAATATCGTCGATGGACAGGTGCTTGGAGGACGAGACGGACTTCACAAAACACTGACGAAATTCGTGATCGGAGCAATGAAGCTTGAGGCCATGATGCGGTATATCGATGTCGACAGTCTTGTGATCATCGGGAACCGGGAAAAAGCACATGAACTGGTTTTGGATGCTGGAGCAGCAGTCCTGATTACAGGTGGTTTTGATACAACGGAGGATGCGAAACGTTTGGCGGACGAAATGGAATTACCTATCATTTCGACGTCGTATGATACGTTTACTGTCGCGACGATGATCAACCGGGCTATTTACGACCGATTGATCAAAAAAGAAATCTTACTTGTTTCCGACATCTTAATTCCATTGCATGATACGTTTTATCTGCAAACGAATGACCCGATTTCGAGATGGCACGAACTGAACGAACAGACGAAACATAATCGTTATCCGGTCATTGACGAACAGATGAAGGTCGTCGGCGTCGTGACGGCGAAGGATATCATTGACCGTCCGCATGACTGGCCGGTTGAAAAAGTGATGACCCGACACCCGATCACAGTTGGTATTCGGACGAGTGTGACGAATTCCGCCCATCAGATGGTGTGGGAAGGGATTGAGATGTTACCGGTCATTGATCAGTATGGTCGATTACTCGGCATCATCAGCCGACAAGATGTGTTGAAAGCTCTTCAGCTTGCCAACCGCCAACCACAAGTCGGTGAAACGTTTGATGATTTGATTACAGGGCAAATCAAAGCGGGAGAAGATGCGAGAGGGCCTTATTTGTCACTTGAAGTATCACCGCAGATGACGAATTTTATGGGGACAGCTTCGAGCGGAGTGTTGACAACTTTACTTGTTGAAGGAGCAACACGGATGTTGCGTCACATGAAGAAAGGTGACTTGGTCATCGAAAATGTCAGTATCTATTTCATTAAACCCGTTCAAATCGAAAGTACGATTACGATTCGGGCAAACGTGTTTGATGTCGGTCGGAAATTTGGGAAAGTCGATGTCGAGATGTACCAAGGCACACAAATCGTTGCGAAGGCGCTCGTGACTTCACAACTAATCGATCGATAAGTTGTTTTCAGAGTATAAAAAAAGACGGTCATGACCGTCTTTTTTACGACTGTTCCGTTTGTTCCATTTCCCGGACGACATACGGATAGATTTTTTTGTAACGGATGAAACCGGCGATGAATGATGCAACACCGATGATGATGAGAATCGAACACACCACTTTTCCGATGGTCGTCGTCAATCCGTCACCAGACACGAATTGGTTTACGGCAAACAGAATGACGAACAAGCTGAGCCAAATACTCGCTTGTGTATTAAATAAAAATTTCCGGTTCGTACTTTTCGTATGGAACGAGCGCCGCTTAGCGAGCAAATAGCCGCCGAGCGAGACGACGATTAACAGAATAAGAACAAACTGCATACGGATGACCTCCTTTTCTTTCTGTATCTGTTTGTATCATATCAATTTTTAGAGGAGCTGTGCACTGTGAAAGAACAAATCAGACAATTGATTGAACAAGCCAAGACGATTATCATTCATCGGCATGAACGTCCGGATCCAGATGCGCTTGGCAGCCAGTTTGGCCTACAAATCGTTTTACAACAACGTTTTCCGGAAAAAAATATCAAGGCAGTCGGTGAGATGGCGACGTCGCTCGCGTTCATGGGAACGCTTGATGCGGTCGAAGCACATGAGTATCAGGACGCATTGGTCATCATTTTAGATACAGCGAACGAGGCACGAATCGATGGGGGAGATGCACTAGGCGGCCGGCAGACGATTAAAATCGACCACCATCCGGACGAAGATCCATATGCAGACGTTCAGCTTGTGGATACAACCGTCAGTTCGACGTCGGAGTTGCTGGTCCATCTGTTAAATGAATGGGGATACGTGATTCCGGAAGCGGCGGCAATTCAGTTCTATGCCGGCATTGTAGGTGATACAGGCCGTTTTCAGTTCAGAGGAACAACCAGCCGGACGTTTTCTGTTGCAGCGCAACTGCTTGATACAGGAATTGATACAGATTGGCTCTATCGAAACATGTACCAGACAGAGCTGGTCGCTTTACAGTTACAAGGATACGTGTTGCAACATATTCAGTTTACGAAAGCGGGCGTCGGTTATGTCGTATTGACACAAGATACATTGGCCTCATTCGATGCGACCGTGGAGCAAGCATCTCTTCTCGTCAACAGTTTTGCCGGTTTGAAAGGCTTAAAAGCTTGGGCGTTATTCCTTGAGACAGACAAGGAAGTCCGTGTCCGCTTGCGTTCGAAAGGACCAATCATCAATGAAGTCGCCAAAGAATTTAATGGTGGTGGACATCCGATGGCATCTGGTGCAACGATTAAGAACTTGACAGAGGTGGATGCTGTCATCTCACGTCTAAATGAAGTGGCAGAAGCCTTTACCTTCCAATAAAAAAAGGCTGCTCGCCATGATCCGGTTTTGGACACGTGGCGGACAGCCTTTTCAGCATCAATGAGTAGATGCCTCTTCTTGCGGGATGAACCAAGTTCCCCGTTCTGTATGATCTTCAATGACGTTCAATTCAAGTTCTTTGACGGACTTACGAATTTTTTCAGCGATTTCTTCAGTCTCGGTAAAGGCGGTAACACCTAGTTTTAGTTGTTCCACTTTTTCACGAGCGATTTGGCTACGATTTAAAATCATGGCAAACTCTCCTTCCGTGCAAGTCATGATGTTCTCTTTTTATTGTAGCGAAAAAGAAGAAGGTTGGCGAGACTCAGAAGCAGGTAGTTATGAAACTTCTGAAAACGTTCTGATTTTTTCGGATAGATAGATGACAAAGTAAGGATGGAGGAAGAGACATGATCCAATTAAATGTCCGTACGGCTTACAGTCCTTTGCAAAGCACGATTCGGATGGATCGTTATTTGGATGAGGTGAAACGGCGTGGTCTTTCAGCAGCCGCGATTTGCGAAACGTCTTTGACGGGTGTTCCGGCATTTGTTTCAGGGTGCAGGCAACGCGGACTGATTCCCATCGTCGGATTAGAACAAAATTTCGAAACAGAGGAACTGGCGGTATTGTGGTATGCCAAAACAAGCCGGGGATTAAAGGCACTTTACCGGATAGCCAGTCAAATGCCTGTCGAGGATTACTCGGATTTGATTGCTGTCTTGGAACCGAAAAGACAAGCTCCGGAAGATGAGGCAAGACTTCGCCGTCTCGTAGCGCAGTGGATGGGATTGGCGGAACAAGCCTCCATTTTTCTCGGGGTTAAAGCAGTCCGGTCGACTGTCGAACGGGACAGTCGCGAACAATACCGGCAAGCAGCGCAGGCTTTAGGCATTGAAACGATCCCGGTGGATCCTGTCCGTTATCTGCTTCGCGAGGAAGCAGACGCTTTTCAAGCCTTGCGGGCCATTGAGGAAGGAACAACCTTTTCGGAACAACGGGTCAGTCGGACAGCCTATTTAAAGTCGGCCGAAGAATTACGCGAACAATTCACGGAGCGTGAGCTTCATGTGACTCAAAAATGGGTGGAATCTCAGCAAGAACTGAACTTACCTTTTCAATCACGGGCTTTGCCGCAAGTGACGACAGATTCAAACCGTACGTTACAGACGATGGCACATGACGGTTTACTCGCGCAGGGGCACAGTGATGTGCAGGCAACCGAACGATTAAAGTATGAGCTTGAGATTATTGAAAAAACAGGATTTGCCGACTACTTTCTGATTGTCGAGGATCTAGTCCGCCAAGCAAAAGTGAAAGGGATCCGCGTCGGTCCCGGTCGGGGATCGGCTGCCGGTTCTTTGGTCAGTTATGCACTCGGAATCACGACTGTAGATCCGATGAAATATGGTCTGTTATTTGAACGTTTTTTAAATCCCGAACGGATTTCAATGCCGGATATTGATATCGACATCGAAGACGAACGACGGGAAGAAGTCCTTGAGTATTTGGTGGAACGGTACGGGAAACAACACGTCGGTCAGATTGGAACGCTTTCGACACTTGGAGCTAAAGCAGCTCTTCGTGATGTCGCACGGGTATTGGAGTTTTCTAAAGATGAAACGGATGCCGCGGCAAAACAGCTGGGGAAAGTGACGACGTTACAAGGACTTGAAAAACAGGCATCGATCTATCGTTGGTTTTCTGGTAGTGAAAAGCGGCGGCAACTGTTACAGCTGGCCCAAGCGATTGAGGGATTACCAAGACAACGTTCGATTCATGCGGCCGGAGTCATTATCGGATCAGATGAATTAATCGAGACGACACCCGTTGATCTGAACGCGAGCGGACGTTTCGTTACGCAATATTTAATGAAGGCAATCGAACAACAAGGTTTGTTGAAGATTGATTTGTTGGGATTACGCAATTTAACACGTCTTCGGCAGATGGAGCAGTTGATTCAACATACGTATCCTGATTTTTCGGTCGAACAAATTCCGGAAGAAGACAAAGCGACGTTACGACTGTTTACGAAAGGCGACACGGATCAGATTTTCCAATTTGAATCACCGGGCATGAAGCAGACGTTACGAGAAGTCAAACCGAATCGATTTGAAGACTTGGTCGCAACCATGTCACTGTTTCGTCCCGGACCGATGAAATTCATCGATCTGTATGCGAAACGAAAAGCCGGTCAACCGTATCAAATGGTTCATCCGATGTTAGAAGATATCCTGAAGACGACGTACGGCGTCATCGTTTATCAGGAACAAATCATGGAAATCACAAGACGGGTGGCAGGATTCACGTTAGCGCAGGCGGATTTATTGCGGCGGGCGATTTCGAAAAAGAGCAGTCAATCCGTCGAAGCCGAAAAGAAACGTTTTATTGAAGGGGCACTGCGAAATGGTTTGGATCTGACGGTTGCCGAGACGTTATATGATCAAATTGAACGGTTCGCCGGATATGGATTTAACCGGAGTCATGCCGTTGCCTATACCAAAATCAGTTATGCCTTAGGATACATGAAAGCTCATTATCCACAGATTTTTTCGTTGGTATCGATTGATCAGCCGGAGCGTCTCGTCCGGACGATGCGGGAAAAACGATTACCGGTTTTCCCGCCGGATATCTGGCTGTCGGATTACCGTTCGACGTTGGAAGGGAAGGGAATCCGTTTAGGGATTCATACACTCCGCGGCATTACGGAAAAAGATTTTCAAAGATTACGAGAAGTAGCCAAATCCGCGCAGTCGATCACGCAGGTCCTGTCAGCGGTCGGTTGGGGGAAAAAAGAGCGGACGAAAATCGAACTTTTACTGTACAGCGGCGCTTTTGACCGTTCGACGCATGGAGACCGGGCGCTTGCGGAACAGGAAGTCCTTGATTATTTCACACTGGCGTCGAATACGTTGCTGCCTGACGAGCTGGCGAGCCTTGGGCGGAGAAAGACGGTTGCCAAGACAAACCGGACAGCGACGGATTGGGCACGTCTCGAGCGGGAGTCGCTCGGTTTTTGGTTGACGTATTCACCACTGATGACAGCGATGAAGCCTTCTGTTGAGACGACTTATTTTCAAGCGATTTCTGTAGACGGAAAACAAACTCATTATTTGGTCTGTTATATCGAACAGATTCGTGAATTTAAGACAAAACGTGCACAGACAATGGCAGTCATTCAAGCTGTCGACGGTTATTCGACAGAAGAGGTAGTGATCTTCCCCCAACAGTATGCGGCGTTTAAAAGATCATTGTATGTCGGAAACGTACTGTTGATTGAAGTGAAGGTACAGGAACGTGAAAATGAACGTCAATTTGTTTTGGAACGGTTGCGTCCTTTGGGACAGGATGTGCTGTTCGTCAAATTGCCCTCTAAGAATGATTTAGCTGATCTCGAACGAATGCTTGAAACGGTGCCAGGAGACATTCCGGTTGTCGTTCGTTATGCGGACACGAACGAAACAAAATCACTTCCGGGTATATACGCCATTCAACAAGAAGAAGAATTGTTGGCGCAACTCCGGATTCGCTTCGGTGAGAGGAATATCATTCTCAAAAATGTGCCGCGTTCGAACTAGTAGTAGGTAATAAGATTTGTTATAATAAGGGGTAATTGGTCTGACCAATGACCGCCGGAATCAGGAAGTGACGCATGCGTCAGGAAGGTGGTGCTGTACACATGGAAAAGAAGCGGAATGCTTTTGAAATGAATATTTCAGCAATCAAAACGATGATTGAACAGGATGGTTTTGTTCCGGGAGACCGGATCCCGTCAGAGCGTGAATTGGCGGAACGGTTGTCAATCAGCCGTCCGTCTGTTCGGGAAGCTTTGCGAACGCTCGCATATCTCGGAATTATCGAGACGCGGCACGGTGGCGGCAGTTTTCTGTTGAACCGGGATGACCATACCTACATTCAAATCATCGCACAATTTTTAGTGACCGGCGATTCAAAATTTGAGGACTTGGCCGCGACACTCCGGCTGCTTGAACAATCAGCCTTTGTTCAGTTGAAGGATCGTTCTGTTCTTGAAGTACACATCGATTCTGACCCTGCTTTTCGTGAAGCATTGATCAGTACAGTGGACAACGATTTGTTTGAACGGATCTGGCGGCAAGTGAACGCTTTTTATCAAAGTTTTGGTCAAGGGGAGCTCTATACGCGAGCGGAACGGGAAGAATTTCTGACACGCTCGTAGGACCACAAGGGGGAACTAACGTGCAAGCATTTTTTCGAAAACCTAAAAAATTTGTTACTTTGACATCAAAAGAACAACGGGTTGATGTACCGGTTGGATTAATGACAAAATGTCCGAAGTGCAAACTCATCCAATATACGAAACAACTTGAAGCCAATCTGAAAGTCTGTACGTGCGGCTACCATCATCCGTTGACAGCAAACGAACGGTTTGAACAGCTGTTTGATACTGGAACGATTACCTATTTTGATCTGCCGGCTGTAAAGGCAGATCCGCTCAATTTTCAAGATTATCCGGAAAAGTTACAAGGTGATCAACAGCGGACAGGATTGGAAGAAGCGATTGTTTGTGGTGTCGGACAAGTAAACGGTCATCCGCTGGTCGCTTGCGTCATGGATGCCCGTTTTCGAATGGGATCCATGGGTGCAGCAGTCGGCGCGGCGATTGCGGAAGCGATTCGCTACGCGACAAAAGAACGATTGCCAGTCACTATTTTTTCGGCATCCGGCGGAGCACGGATGCAAGAGGGAATGGTCAGCTTGATGCAGATGGCCAAATCAAGTCTGTTCTTAAAACAACATTCAGATGCCGGACTGTTGTACATTTCGTGCATGACTCATCCGACGACAGGCGGAGTATCTGCCAGTTTTGCGATGCTCGGTGACTTTAATATCGCAGAACCAGGAGCCCTGATTGGTTTTGCCGGTCGCCGGATCATCGAACAAACGATTCGGGAAAAACTACCGGAAGATTTCCAAACATCAGAGTTCTTATTGCAGGCAGGTCAACTCGATGATGTCGTATCGCGACACGAATTGAAAACCTACTACACACGTATTCTGACGATGCATTCGGAGGGAACCAATCATGCAACCATTTGATCAACCAGTAATCGCATTACGCGAAAAAATATTAGAACTTCACGATATGGCGGAAACACAAGGTCTCGATTTCAAAGAAGAATTAAATTTATTGGAAGAACGGCTTCGTCGGTTAGAATTTGATATTTATGGGAATATGAAAGCGTGGAATCGTGTCCAGTTAGCGCGTCATCCAGAACGTCCGACGACACTCGATTATGTGCGACTGATGTGCGACGACTTCATTGAATTACACGGAGACCGGCACGGGTATGATGACGCCGCGATCGTCGGTGGGATTGCCATGCTGAACGGTCAAGCCGTGACGATCATTGGTCATCAACGCGGAAAAGACACCAAAGAAAATATCCGCCGGAATTTCGGAATGCCACATCCGGAAGGATACCGAAAAGCCTTGCGTTTAATGGAACAAGCCGTTAAATTCAATCGTCCAATTATCACGTTCATCGATACGAAAGGTGCTTATCCCGGACGGGCGGCTGAAGAGCGGGGACAAAGCGAAGCCATCGCAAAAAACTTGTTCGAAATGGCAGGGATGCCGGTTCCGATCATCTCGATTGTTATCGGCGAAGGAGGTTCAGGCGGTGCGCTCGGCATCGGTGTCTGTGACCAATTGCTGATGCTTGAAAACTCGACCTATTCGGTCATCTCACCGGAAGGCGCTGCTGCTCTTCTTTGGAAAGATGCCAGTCTTGCTGAAAAGGCAGCAGAATCGATGCAAATCACGGCACCGGATTTATTGCGCCTTGGAATTGCGGATGGAATCATCTCGGAAGTCATTGGGGGGGCGCATTTAGATGTTTCATTACAGGCGGATAAAGTGAAAACTGTACTAGAACAAAAACTTGCCCAATTAACCCGTTTGACACCAAAACAATTAATCGAGAAGCGCACAGAAAAATATCACCAAATTGGCACATAACCTGCATGTAATCGCTATCATGATTGGCAGTCCTTATTTCGTGAGTGGATGAACAAACTGCTGTTGAAAGTTTATGCAGTCTGCCCTGTTGTAAAACAACAAAACTACGTGCTATTTTAGACTAAGATTAATGGAGAGGTGATTAACGTGAGTTTAAAACGGATTGCTGTTTTAACAAGTGGTGGTGATGCACCCGGCATGAATGCCGCAGTGCGTGCTGTTACACGAAAGGCGATTTTTCATGGACTGGAAGTATTTGGTGTCTATAACGGATATCAAGGTTTAATCAATGGAGATCTCGTTCAATTGAACTTAGGTTCGGTCGGAGATATCATTCAGCGCGGCGGAACGTTTTTACGTTCGGCACGTTGTCCGGAATTCCGGACGGAAGAAGGACGTGCGAAAGCCGTCGTAAACTTGAAGAAGTTCGAAATTGATGCGCTTGTTGTCGTTGGTGGTGACGGGTCGTATCGTGGTGCCCAAAAATTGACGGGGCTTGGTTTCCCGACGATTGGTCTCCCGGGAACAATCGATAACGATATACCCGGAACAGATTTTACAATCGGTTTTGATACAGCACTCAATACAGCGCTCGAAGCGATCGACAAGATTCGAGACACGGCGTCTTCGCATGAGCGGACGTACGTCATCGAAGTCATGGGACGCGACGCGGGTGATATCGCACTCTACGCAGGTCTAGCAGGTGGTGCGGAATCAATTTTGGTTCCAGAACGTCCGGAAGATTTAAAAGAAGTATTGGAACGTATCCAAAGTGGTGTCAATCGTGGCAAGAAACACTCGATCGTCATCGTAGCGGAAGGTGCGGGTCGTGCTCAAGACGTCGGCGATGAAATCGCCAAAGAAACAGGTCTTGATACACGGGTTACCGTACTAGGTCACGTTCAGCGTGGTGGTGCACCGACAGCTGCCGACCGTGTGCTCGCCAGCCGGATGGGCGCACATGCGATCGACATCTTACTGGAAGGTAAGCAAGGTCGCGTCGTCGGTGTCCGCGGTGGAAAAATGATCGATCTCGATATCGATGAAGCATTGGATGAAAACAAACATGAACTGGATCTTGATATCTTAGAATTGTCAAAACAACTTTCAATTTAAGATGTTCGTGTACTCAGTTGATTGGGGTCGGCTTGTTGGCAGGTTATTAAACAGCCAAACATTGTAGGAGGTTTATGGAATATGCGCAGAACTAAAATTGTATGTACGATTGGACCGGCGTCAGAAAAACGTCTTCCAGAAATGATCGAAGCAGGTATGAACGTCGCTCGTCTGAACTTCTCACACGGTGACTACGAAGAGCATGGTGCTCGGATTACAGATATCCGTCGCGCAGCAGAAGAAGCGAACAAATTAGTCACGATTCTTTTAGACACAAAAGGTCCTGAAATCCGGACGCATACGTTTGAAGAAGGCAAAGCGCTTCTCGTACGCGGTAAACAAGTCATCGTCGTCAGCGGCGACGCAAATGAAATCGTCGGAAC
Source organism: Exiguobacterium sp. S22-S28 (assembly GCF_043359615.1). Classification (NCBI taxonomy): domain Bacteria; kingdom Bacillati; phylum Bacillota; class Bacilli; order Caryophanales; genus Exiguobacterium; species Exiguobacterium sp. S22-S28. Next base: position 44,567 of record NZ_JBHFFC010000029.1, read on the forward strand.
AGCAGATAAATTCTCTGTGACATATGACGGTTTATATGATGACGTCGAAGTTGGTTCAATGATTATGTTAGATGATGGATTGATCGGACTCCGTGTCGCAGAAAAACTTGCGAACCGTGAACTTCTTTGTGACATTGAAAACGAAGGAATCATTAAAACGAAAAAAGGCGTTAACTTACCGAACGTAAAAGTTAACTTGCCTGCTTTGACAGATAAAGATATCGCGGATATCGAATTCGGAATCAAAAGCGACATCGATTTGATTGCGGCTTCATTCGTACGTCGTGCGTCTGACGTCGTTGCGATCCGTCAATTGCTCGAAAAACACAATGCAAGCCACATTAAAATCTTCCCGAAAATCGAAAACCAAGAAGGTGTCGACAACATCGAAGAAATCATCGCGATTTCTGATGGTTTAATGGTCGCACGTGGTGATCTTGGAATCGAGATTCCAACAGAAGAAGTTACACCAACACAAAAAGACCTCATCAAAATTTGTAATGACTATGGTAAACCTGTCATCACAGCAACGCAGATGCTGGACTCGATGCAACGTTTCCCACGTCCAACACGCGCAGAAGCATCAGACGTTGCCAATGCGATTCTTGATGGAACGGATGCGATCATGCTTTCAGGCGAAACAGCAGCGGGGGATTACCCGATTGAGTCTGTTCAAATGATGCATACGATTGCAAAACGGACAGAAAAAATGCTCGATTACAAGATGCTCTTAAAAGATCGTCAAACACGCAGCGAGCATACAGTGACGGATGCAATCGCTCAAGCGGTTACGCATACGGCAATCAACTTGGATGCAAAAGCCATCTTGACACCAACACAGTCTGGTTATACAGCGGCACGGATTTCAAAATACCGTCCAGAACCAAACATCGTGGCTGTCACACCAAGCGCGCGTGTCGCACGTCAGCTGAACATCGTATGGGGTGTCTATCCAATCGTCGTCGATCACCTGTCAGACAATACGGATGACATGTTGACACTTGCAGCTGATACAGCAAAAGAAGCAGGATTCGTCACAGATGGTGACCTCGTCGTCATCTCTGCAGGAATTCCGGCTCTTACAGCAGGTACAACAAACATGTTGAAAATTCACATCGTCGGTAAAGAAATCGCTAACGGTCGTGGAATCGGCGAACGTGGTGTCGTCGGTGAAGTCGTCATCGCACACAACGCAGAAGAAGCAAACGCAAAAGCGAAACCAGGAATGATTCTTGTTACGAACTCAACAGACCGTGACATGATGCCTGCAATCGAACTTGCTGCAGCGATGATCACTGTAGACGGCGGATTGACAAGCCATGCTGGAATCGTTGGTCCTTCACTTGGTAAGCCAGTCATCGTCGGTGTTGAAAACGCCTTGACAATCTTCACGGATGGTCAAAAAATTTCAATTGATCCGTTAACTGGTAAATTGTACAACGCATAATCAATGAAACGGATGTGGCGAAAGCCATGTCCGTTTTTTCAAATCGGGGGATTTACATGGAAGCGTATCTTTTTTTGATTGGTCTTGTGTTGATAGGTGTGATCGCACAAAACAAGTCATTGATCATCGCAGCCGCTTTTTTGCTCATCATAAAAGCGATTGGTCTTGACGGTCGATTATTTCCTTCTTTACAGGCGAAAGGAATCACGTGGGGGGTCACGTTAATTACCGCGGCCATTCTCGTTCCGATTGCAACCGGTGATATCGGGTTTAAAGAACTGCTGAACAGCATTCGGGGACATATCGGCATCATCTCTTTCTTGTCGGGAATTTTCGTCGCCATCATCGCCGCACACGGTGTCGGATTGATGAAAGAGGATCCACTCGTCACGACGGCCTTGCTTGCCGGGACGATTCTTGCGGTTGGCGTGTTCCAAGGGGTTCCTGTTGGACCATTGATCGGAGCAGGGATTGCGGCGCTTGTCATCGGAATGTGGGACGTCATCGTCAAGTTAATCAGCGGTTAAGTGGTGTAACAATGGGGAAGTGAATTAATTTTTTGATAATAGTATGCAAGTTCGTTCACTTTTTTGTTAATTTTGTTTATACTAAGAACAGAAACAAGATGGTCTATCCAAGAGCAAATGGTTCAATGTGGGGAACGACTCTTGCGTAGACGTCTTTTTTTCAATACGGAAATGAAAGCGTTTTAAATTTCTGGGGGAAAAAAAGGGGGATTTTTGTATGACACAAACAAAAGGTTTAGAAGGAATCGTCGCGACAGCATCGAAGATCAGTTCGATCATTGATGGTCAGTTGACGTATGGTGGCTATACAATTGATGATTTGGCGGAGCACGCCTCATTCGAAGAAGTGGTCTTTTTACTTTGGAATGACCGCTTACCAAAAGAAGACGAACTGAAGCAGTTGTCAGAAGCTTTGATTTCTGAAGCAACGGTTGCGCCAGCAGTCCTTGAGACATTGAAAGTAGCGCCAAAAACCGCTAACGCAATGTCTGCTATTCGAACGGCGTTGTCACAACTTGCATTATATGACGAATCAGCAGAAGATATGTCGACGGAGGCGAATTACGCTAAAGCCATCAAACTCCAAGCGCAAATTGCAACACTTGTCACAGCATATGCGCGGATTAAAAAAGGACAAGAACCGATTGCACCGAAAACAGGTCTTTCTTATGCGGCAAACTTCCTCTACATGCTGACGGGCGAAGAGCCGACAGAAGTAGCAGAAAAAGCCTTTAACCAAGCACTTGTCCTGCATGCGGATCATGAGCTGAACGCTTCAACGTTCACGGCACGTGTCTGTGTCGCAACGTTATCAGACGTCTATTCCGGCGTTACTGCTGCAATGGGTGCTTTGAAAGGTCCGCTTCACGGTGGAGCGAACGAAGCCGTCATGAAGATGTTGGTTGAAATTGATTCAGTTGAAAAGGTTGACGAGTATGTTCATAATAAACTTAAGAACAAGGAAAAAATCATGGGCTTCGGTCACCGTGTCTATAAAGACGGCGACCCGCGTGCGAAGCATCTCCAAGAGATGAGCCGTCAGTTGACGGCGCAAATCGGAGAACCGAAATGGTATGAGATGTCAGTGAAGATTGACCAAATCGTCCAATCGGAAAAAGGATTGAAACCGAACGTTGATTTCTATTCGGCTTCGACGTACCATGCACTTGGACTTGATACGGAATTGTTTACACCAATCTTTGCCGTCAGTCGTATGTCAGGTTGGTTAGCGCACATTTTAGAGCAGTATAGCGACAACCGCCTCATTCGTCCACGCGCCGATTATATTGGTGAAACACACCGGACATACGTGTCCATGAACGAACGTTAAAAAGGCGGAGAGGAGAAATCCTCTCCTGCTTTTTGATGACATCAATCATATTCAAGGGGGATTTTACAAATGGCTACAATTCAAGGTGAAAACATCACGGTAACAAACGGAACACTTAACGTACCAAATGCTCCGATCATTCCTTTCATCATCGGTGATGGCACTGGACCTGATATCTGGAATGCTGCAGTCCGTGTCTTCGACGCTGCTGTCGAAAAAGCATACAACGGCGAGAAGAAAATTGAGTGGAAAGAAGTCTACGCTGGAGAAAAAGCCTTCAACAAAACAGGCAACTGGCTTCCGGAAGAAACACTTGATCTGATTCGTGAACACATCATCGCCATCAAAGGACCACTCACGACACCAGTCGGCGGCGGAATCCGTTCACTTAACGTTGCACTTCGTCAAGAACTTGATTTGTATACATGTCTTCGCCCGGTCCGTTACTTCACAGGTGTTCCTTCACCAGTCAAACGTCCAGAAGATACAGACATGGTCATCTTCCGTGAAAACACAGAAGATATCTACGCTGGGATCGAGTATGCGTCAGGCAGCGAAGAAGCACAAAAATTACTTAACTTCCTGCAAACAGAGATGGGTGTCAACAAAATCCGCTTCCCTGAAACGTCTGGTCTCGGAATCAAACCGATCTCAAAAGAAGGAACAGAACGTCTTGTCCGTGCAGCGATTGAATATGCACTCGAAAACAAACGTGCTTCATTGACGCTTGTACACAAAGGAAACATCATGAAGTTCACAGAAGGTGCTTTCAAAAACTGGGGTTATGAACTCGCAGAGCGCGAATATGCAGAACACGTCTTCACATGGAACCAGTACGACCGCATCAAAGATGAAGAAGGTGCTGAAGCAGCGAACAAAGCACAATCAGAAGCAGAAGCAGCCGGCAAGTTGATTGTTAAAGACTCGATTGCTGATATCTTCTTACAACAAATCTTGACACGTCCAAAAGAATTTGATGTCGTCGCAACGATGAACTTGAACGGGGATTACATCTCGGATGCACTTGCGGCGCAAGTCGGTGGTATCGGAATCGCACCAGGTGCGAACATCAACTACATGACAGGTCATGCCATCTTCGAAGCCACTCACGGTACGGCACCGAAGTATGCTGGACTCGATAAAGTAAACCCATCTTCTGTTATTCTTTCAGGAGAAATGATGTTCCGTCACCTTGGCTGGAATGAAGCAGCAGACTTGATCATCCAATCGATGGAAAAATCAATCGAAGAAAAAGTCGTCACGTATGACTTCGCACGTCTCATGGATGGTGCGACAGAAGTGAAATGTTCTGAATTCGCAGATGAACTCATCAAGAATATGTAATTCAATCTTGACTAGGGGGACGGGACAATGAATCGACGGAAAAAGATTTCGGTCATCGGCAGCGGATTTACTGGAGCCACGACAGCACTTTATCTGGCTCAAAAAGAGCTGGGGGATATCGTGCTCGTCGATATGCCGCAACAGGAAAACGCTACGAAAGGCAAAGCGCTCGACATGCAGGAAACGGCCCCGATCCAAGGATTTGATGCGTGGATTAACGGGACATCAGATTATCAAGACATCGAAGGTTCTGACATCGTCGTCATTACGGCGGGCATTGCCAGAAAACCCGGTATGAGTCGTGAAGATCTTGTCAGTACGAATGCAAACGTCATGAGAGCGGTCACGAAAGAAATCGTGACCTATGCTCCGGAATCAATCATCATCGTTTTGACAAACCCTGTCGATGCGATGACGTATACCGTCTTTCAAGCGTCCGGTTTTCCGAAAGAACGGGTCATCGGACAATCTGGTGTGCTCGATACGGCCCGCTTCAGAGCGTTTGTTGCGATGGAGCTGAATGTATCCGTCAAGGATATTTCCGGATTCGTGCTCGGTGGGCATGGGGACGATATGGTTCCGTTGTTACGTTATTCCTACGCGGGTGGGATTCCGCTGGAGAAACTGTTGACACCGGAACGGTTGTCTGCCATCGTCGAACGGACACGAAAAGGCGGCGGTGAAATCGTTCAGTTGCTCGGAAATGGTTCTGCGTATTACGCACCGGCGGCGGCTATCGTCGAGATGGTGGAAGCGATCCTGAAGGATCAACGGCGGATTTTACCGGCGATTGCCTATCTCGAGGGCGAATATGGGTACGAGGACTTGTACTTGGGTGTTCCGACTATTTTAGGTGGGAATGGGATCGAACAAGTATTGGAACTAGAACTCAGCCCGGAAGAGAAGCAGGCACTCGATCAATCCGTTTCGACGGTCCGTTCTGTTCTTGAGCTTCTTTGAACAATGTAACGTGACACAATTTAAAATAAAAAAAGATTGACTGAATAGTCGCTTTTTATACGGAACAGGGGTCGGATTCTAAATCCGACCCCTGTTCTCATTCAGTTAAATCATTCATTCAAATCTCGTGAAGGAAATCGGAAAAAAAGTCGTGCTTGGTGCCTGCGATGTTTTTATACGAAAAGAGCTTATTAAGAGATGTTCTTCTGGAGTTTTAATTTACAATTTTTTAAATGTCTCATAATGTGATAGTTTCGTATACCACGGAATCATGAAGAGGAGAATACCGGTTAAAAAACGATTGAGATAACCGATGCTGAGTAGATATCCTTGATGTTCGAGATGCATGTATTGCATCTGATGGCAAGACGAACACGGGATCCCTGATCCTTGACGAGAACGCAACAACTTATAAATATTACGAGCCGTCCATGATTGCTTACAGTATGTACAGCGGGCCATATGTCGATCTCCTTTCTAATCTAAATCATATCGGTGCATGTGATGAAGACACTTCCTTATCGGAGAAGTCCGGTATCCAACACATTGATTTTTCATTATTTACTAAATGATGTGTTTTCCAATCAACCCCTTCTATCCTTTTATTTTTACGTTGATTATTCAGTGAAAGTTTCAAATGAACATTCCTCTTTTTGTAAAAAACATGTAACATAAATGCTGCTTATTTGGGGTAAACGAATAAAGTACGCTATTTTTGAAAAATAAAAGGGGGAATCACCATGCGCGCTGTCACTTATCAAGGTACAAAACATGTCGAAGTGAAGGATGTACAGGATCCGTCAATTGAGAAGAATGATGATATCATCGTCAAGATTACGTCTACTGCCATCTGCGGGTCAGATTTGCACATCTATCAAGGAAACATGCCGGCGAAAAAGGATTATGTCATTGGACATGAACCGATGGGGATCGTCGAAGAAGTGGGTCCTGACGTGACGAAGGTCAAGCCGGGCGACCGAGTTGTCTTACCATTCAACGTCGCGTGTGGTCATTGTTTCTACTGTGATCATGATATGGAGAGTCAGTGTGACAATTCCAATGGGAACCCGCATGTCGATACAGGCGGATATTTTGGATTTACGGAAGAGTTCGGCGGGCATCCCGGAGGACAAGCAGAGTACTTAAAAGTCCCGTTTGGAAACTTCATGCCGCTCGTCGTTCCTGAATCATGTGAACTGGAAGACGAAGCGTTGTTGTTTTTGTCGGATGTTATTCCGACAGCGTACTGGAGCGTCATCAATTCAGGGGTCAAAAAAGGAGATACCGTCGTCGTCTTGGGGTCAGGACCTGTCGGATTGATGACACAGAAATTCGCCTGGATGCAAGGAGCAAAACGGGTCATTGCAGTCGATGAACAAGTGTATCGTCTGAATCATGCGAAGATGACGAACCGGGTTGAGACCGTTAACTTACAAGATCACCAGGAAACCGGACAATACTTGAAAGAGCTGACACAAGGCGGGGCGGACGTCGTCATTGATTGTGTCGGATTTGATGGGAAGATGTCGGCGCTTGAAAAAGTGGAACAAAAGATCGGATTACAAGGCGGAACATTGAGTGCAATCAATATCGCCAAAGACGCTGTCCGGAAATTCGGAACGGTCCAACTTACAGGGGTCTATGCCAAAAAATACAATCAATTCCCGCTCGGTGATTTCTTCACCCGAAACATCACGTTGAAGATGGGGCAAGCACCGGTTGTTCATTTGATGCCGGAATTGTTCCAGAAAATCATCAATCAGGAATTTGATCCAACCGATATCATCACCCACAAAATTGATTTGGAGCAGGCTGCTCATGCTTACCAAACGTTTAACGATCATGCCGATGGATGTATCAAAGTCATCTTAAAACCATAATGAAAATCACAAAAGACCGCTTCCGATTCGAAGCGGTCTTTTGTATGAAGACATCTCATTTGATTTATCCGGTACGCGTCACAGATTAAAAGAACAAGACGGGCCAGAGGAAACCTACGGCTAGACCAAGTAACAGACCAACAAAGACCTGGAACTCGGTATGTCCCACCAATTCGTTGAGCAACGGCGTTTCATGACGGATTCCTTTGAAGTAATCATTCAGCAGTTTGGCTTGAAGACCAACGGCCTGACGGACTCCGGTCGCATCATACATGATGATGACGGCGAAAATCGTAGCGAGCGCAAACAGCGATGAGCCGAAGCCTTCTTGAAAACCAATCACGACAGCCAGTGCGACGACAGTCGAACTATGTGAACTAGGCATGCCGCCTGAGGCAAACATAATTTCAAGATCAAATTTCTTTGTCTTAATTAAACCGGTGACGAGTTTTGCGGCTTGGGCGATGAACCAAGCGGTGATTGCTGCAAAAAGCGGGTTGTTCCATTCCATATTCATTCCTCCACATGATGACGATATGTAACTGTTTCCCCAATTTTGTTGTTTCAACACGGGAAACTACTGGAAGAACGTGTACGACCTTAAAGATTATGTAAAGAAACGACAGAAAGATTTGTGGTTTAGTAGTGAAAGTCGTTAAGATGAAGACAGAAGAAGTGGATTCCACGGAATTCCTCATTCAAAGATGAAATGCGCTGAGGAGGCCAACTGTCTTGAAAGATAAAATAATCGTTGTTGATGATGAACTCTCAATTGCTACCCTTTTAAAATTTAATTTAGAGCAAGCTGGTTTTATCGTCGAGACTGCTCATGACGGTTTGACAGGTTTGAAGTTAGCCGAGAAACAAGATGCAGCATTGATCGTACTGGATCTCATGTTGCCGGAACTTGATGGACTAGAGGTCTGTAAACGATTGCGCCAACAAAAAATCAATACACCGATTTTGATGCTGACCGCAAAAGACGATGAGTTTGACAAAGTGCTCGGACTGGAGCTCGGTGCGGATGATTATTTGACAAAGCCGTTCAGTCCCCGTGAAGTCGTGGCACGTGTCAAAGCGATTTTACGCCGGATGAATCAGCAGACCGTCACGGAAGAGGTGACGGATGGGACGATTCTCATCGGAGATGTCAAAATCGTACCGGATAACTATGAGGCGTTTAAAGCGGACGAACGACTGGAGTTGACACCAAAGGAATTTGAATTGTTGGTGTATCTCGCAAAAAATAAGGGACGTGTGCTGACACGGGATCAATTGTTGTCTGCCATCTGGAATTATGACTTTGTCGGGGATACACGTATCGTCGATGTCCATATCAGTCATGTCCGCGAAAAGATTGAGCCGAATACAAAAAAACCGATTTACATTAAAACAATCCGCGGGCTTGGGTATAAGATGGAGGAGCCGAAAGCGGAATGAGTAGATACCGCAAACGATTTATTTTAAAAATGCTGTCCTTTATCAGTTTGGTCTTGGTCGCCTTAGGATTTTTGCTGGGTCAGTCTTTTAAAGAATTTTATGTCAATAATGAAAAAGAAAAGCTGACAGACGAGACGGTTCTTGTTGAGACGATTTTACGTGACCGGACGGTTCCGGAAATGGCCGCGTATGTAGACAAGTTGTATGCAGAATCGAGTTTCGACATGATTTTATTTAATGGACGTGGTGAAATCATTGCCGGAACACCGGTTGATGTGACGAAGCTGAATGTCCGTACAATCAACTTTTCAGCGATTCCGAAAGAAGGGACGTTTGAATCAAAAGTTGGTGAGACGAGTCTTCAGTACACAAAGCCGGTTCCGACAGCAGATGGTGGAGAAGTCTATATCAGTTTTATCCGGTATACAAAGGATTTGAATTTAATTTATTCACGAATTTGGACGGTCATCATCTTATCGTTACTCGCGTCTTTATCGGTCATCTTCTTTTCCGTCTACCGGGCGACCAAACGTTTTCTCCGTCCGATTTCGGAAGCGACTGAAGTGTTGTATGAACTCTCTCACGGGAATTATAAATCTCGCGTGTATGAATTGACATCTCCAGACGAATCGCGTGACCTTGGAAAATCAATCAATCTACTGGCCCGAAACTTAGAAAATGCTTCTTCCGGAGAGGCGATGCAACGGGCGAGGCTTGAGTCATTGATTGAATACATGGGTGCCGGTCTGATGCTGATTGACGAAAAAGGATATGTGTTGCTTGTCAATCGAACGTACCGAGAAATGTTTAATATCCAAGAGAAGTCAAACGGGAAGCTGTATTACCGTGTCTTACCAAATGAGAAGATGAGCCAAGTCATCGAAGACGTCTATTTGACAGAAAAACCGAATCGAAAACAGTCGAGTGTCCGGTTCGGACTAAACAGTCGGACCTTTATGGTCAGTGCGGCGCCGATTTTCAGTAAAGATGGTCGGGTTCAAGGGACGACTGTCGTCTTTAACGATATTACGGAAATCAAGAAACTCGAACAGATGCGCAAAGACTTTGTGGCGAATGTGAGTCATGAGCTGAAGACGCCGTTGACCTCCATCAAAGGGTTCGCTGAGACTCTTCTTGACGGGGCGCAGGACGTACCGGAAATCCGGGAGCAGTTTTTGAATATCATCCACGATGAATCAGAGCGGATGCAGACGCTCGTCGAAGACTTACTTGAATTATCCCGTCTTGAACAAGATAACTATCAACTCGAGACAACGATTGTTGATGTCACGAGTTTGCTTCGGGAAACAGCGACATTATTACAACGAAAAGCAGAAGAAAAACAGATGCAGATTCATCTGGAGACAGAGGAAGAAGTATTCATCCGTGCAGATTTGAACCGATTAAAGCAAGTCGTCGTCAATTTGGTCGCTAATGCTTTAAATTACACACCGAGTGGCGGGAACGTCTGGATCAGTCTCGAGGATGGAGAAGAAGCTGTGATGCTCCGTATCAAAGATGATGGAATCGGGATCCATCCAAAAGAAATGCAACGGATTTTCGAACGGTTTTACCGGATCGATAAAGCTCGGAGTCGTAATTCAGGTGGAACAGGTCTTGGCCTCGCCATCGTCAAACATATTATCGATCTCCACCATGGAACGATTGAGGTGGATTCTGAAGAAAATCAAGGGACGACCTTTACGATACGTTTACCAAAAAAGGGATAAGGGTTCACACTCGCTTTACAGAGGAATCGTATAGTAAAGATACCTTCTTCATCATCTGTGTCCCGACTGGTTCAGCTCCCATGTCGGGAGACACCGAGACGATTGGCTCTACGGCCGGTCGTCTTTTTTGGCGTCTTTTTAGCGAACAAATGTGTGCAGAGTGATACAATAGGAACAGAATATCTTTCAAAGGGGCGTCGATGATGGAAAATAAACTTTTATTGATTGATGGAAACTCGCTTACGTATCGTGCTTTTTTTGCTTTACCGCCAATGACGGATGCACAAGGACGGAATACGAATGCGGCATACGGATTTACGATGATGTTGCTGAAACTGCTCGAAGAGGAACAGCCAACTCACATGCTCGTCGCGTTTGATGCTTCAAGCGAAACGTTCCGGCATGACGTCTATCAGGAATACAAAGGCAGCCGGGAAAAAACACCGTCTGAACTTCGGGAACAGTTTCCGATCGTTCGCGACATCTGTGAGGCGCTCGGGATTCAGATGATGGAACTTCACCGGTATGAAGCCGACGATTTGATCGGTACACTGGCGCAGACGATGCCGGCGGATCGGATCCGGATCGTGACGGGGGATAAGGATTTACTTCAACTCGTGACGGATCAAGTTGAAGTGCTGATCACAAAACGTGGGATCACGGACGTTCTCTGCATGACGGAAGAATTATTTGCCGAGACATATGGCGGATTGAAACCGATGCAGATGATTGATCTGAAAGGATTGATGGGCGATAAATCCGATAACATTCCAGGTGTTCCGGGAATCGGTGAAAAAACGGCCATCAAATTGATTTCTGCCTACGGTTCGGTCGAAGGACTGTATGAACATGTCGAGGATTTAAAAGGAAAACAAAAAGAAAAAGTCATTGCCAATGAAGAATTGGCCCGTTTGTCGAAGGAACTCGCGACGATTAAGCTCGACGTCCCGCTTGATGTCACGCTTGATGATTTACAGATTAGTGATGTGGATACGCAAGTACCGTATTCGTTATTCCAGTCGCTTGGCTTTAAATCCTTGACGAATCGATTTGCTCCGGTCGTCGAGGAAGCGGATAAAGAACAGTTGAACGTTCAAACGATTACTTCGCTTCCGGCGGATGTAACCGACGCAGTTCTCGTCGTCGAACAGTTACGGGAAGATTATATGGAAGAAGACATCATTGGATTCGGCATCGCGACACCCGATCAGATTTATGTCGCTTCAGCGGAACTTGTCAATGATCCGGCATTTCGTGCCTGGATCGAGTCGGATCATCAAAAGATCTGTCTCGATGCGAAACAAGTTGCTTTTGCCTTACGGAAACATGATCTAAAACTAACCGCTTTTGACGATTTGCTGCTCGCTGGTTATTTGCTGAACTTAAGCGGCGGGACGACCCTCGCCTCGATTGCCGGACACTACATGCTGATGGCTCCTAATGAAGAAGCTGTCTTAGGAAAAGGAGCGAAACGTCTCGCACCGGCAGATGAGGTATTGCACCCGTATCTGGCAGAAAAAGCCCGGATGATTGAACTGTTATTCCCGAAAGTCGAAGAAGAACTGAAAGCGAATCAACAATTTGAGTTATACGAAACACTGGAACGTCCATTATCAGGTGTGCTGGCTGAAATGGAATGGACAGGTATTCGGGTGGACGTCGCAACTTTACAAGAGATGCAGACCGATCTGGCAGGGCGATTACATGACTTGGAGCAATTGATTTATGGTGAAGTCGGCGAGTCGTTTAACATCAACTCCCCAAAACAATTAGGTGTCATTTTGTTTGAAAAGTTGGAACTGCCGGCCTTCAAAAAGACGAAGACCGGTTACTCAACGGCGGCTGACGTACTGGAAAAACTGCGACCGCTGCACCCGGTCATCGACCACATCATGTTGTACCGTGAATTGCAAAAACTCCAATCGACATATGTTGAAGGGTTGCAGAAGGTCATCAAAGAAGACGGAAAGATTCATACCCGTTTTGCTCAAACGATCGCTCAAACGGGACGACTCAGTTCAGTCAATCCCAATCTGCAAAACATTCCGGTCCGGATCGAAGAAGGACGGAAAATAAGAAAAGCTTTTGTTCCGAGTGAAGAAGGCTGGTCACTGTACGCTGCCGACTATTCACAGATTGAGTTGCGGGTCATGGCTCATATGTCAGAAGATAAGACGCTCGTGCAAGCCTTTTTGGATGATGCGGATATTCATACGCAGACAGCCAGTAGTGTCTTTGGTGTCGCACCGAACGACGTGACGGGAAACATGCGGCGTCAAGCGAAGGCCGTCAACTTCGGCATCATTTACGGAATCAGTGATTACGGTCTGTCTCAGAACTTAAATATTTCGCGAAAAGAAGCACAAGACTTTATTGATCGTTATTTTGAGCTGTTCCCACAAATTAAGTTGTTCATGGATGCAGCGATCGAGAAAGCACGGATGAACGGATTTGTCGAAACACTGATGAACCGTCGCCGGAACATTCCTGATATTAACTCCAAAAACTTTAATTTACGCGGTTTTGCGGAACGGACAGCGATCAATACGCCAATCCAAGGTTCGGCAGCTGACATCATTAAAAAAGCGATGTTGGATGTCCATGCAGCACTGGAAGCATCACCACTGCAAGCTCGTCTGTTACTGCAAGTGCACGATGAATTGATTTTTGAAGCTCCGGATGAAGAACTCGATGCGTTAAAAGCATTGGTTAAACAAGCGATGGAGCAAACGGTTCACTTGTCTGTACCATTACGCGTCGATGGAGATGCCGGTCATTCGTGGTACGAAACAAAATAAGAAGTTGTCAGAGGAGGAAACAAGTTGCCTGAATTACCTGAAGTCGAGACCGTCAGACGAAGCTTGGAACGGACGGTCTCCGGAAAAACGATTTCTTCTGTCAAAGTGTTCCACCCGAAGATGATTCGAGGAATGGAAGTAGCGCCGTTCGTTGATGCATTGAAGCAAGAGCGAATCGAACAGGTGGAACGCCGGGGGAAATTTTTATTATTCGCATTTGAACGGTTTTATCTTGTCAGTCATTTACGGATGGAGGGTAAATATTTCCCTTATCCACAGGCGATTGAAAAAGATAAGCATACGCACGTGATTTTTCGTTTTACAGATGGATCAGAACTGCATTACAACGACGTCCGGAAATTCGGTACGATGGAGTTGCGGGAGAAAGAGACAGCCATGTCGGTTCCACCGCTGGCCCAACTTGAACGGGAACCGTTTGATCCGACATTTACAGCAGAAGTATTAGCTGAAAACTTGATTCGGAAAAAACGAAGTCCAATCAAAACCGCCTTGCTTGATCAATCCATCTTTTTAGGTCTAGGAAATATTTATGTTGATGAAACACTGTTCGCGGCTCGTGTTCATCCGTTGACAAAAGCAGGAGCTTTGACACTTGATGACATTTCAAGGATTCATGTCGCCGGCGTCGATGTACTCGGAAAAGCCGTCGAGAGCGGTGGGAGCACGATCCGCAGTTATGTGTCTCCGACCGGAAAGGGAGAGTTTCAATTGCAGTTAGCCGTATACGGGCAAACCGGAGCCCCGTGTCCACGTTGTGGAACGGCGATTGAAAAAATTAAAGTCGGAGGACGAGGGACGCACTTCTGTCCAAACTGTCAACAGGTGGCTTTATGAGAATCGGATTGACAGGTGGAATCGCAAGCGGGAAAAGTACGGTATCAGCGTATTTGCAGCGACGAGGGATTCCGGTCATCGATGCCGACCTTGTCGCCCGTCAAGTCGTGGAACCGGGCGGACGGGCTTTTGAAGAGGTTAAAGCAGTATTTCCGACGGCATTTGTAGACGGACTGCTTGTCCGCTCAAAATTGGGAGATATCATTTTTCACGATAATGAAAAGCGGTTAATATTGAATGAATTGATGCATCCGAAAATTCGCCAGCAGATGTTGGAACTGGCCGCTCAATATGAACAAGCGGGACATTCCGTCATTGTATTGGATATTCCGTTACTGTTGGAGGGTGATTGGAAACGGCTTGTCGATCAAGTCGTTGTCGTTTATTGTAACGCTTCTTTGCAAAAAGAACGGTTGATGGAACGGAATCAACTGACAGCAGAAGAGGCGCAGGCAAGAATCGATTCACAACTCGACATCGAACAGAAAAAACGTTTGGCAGACCATGTCTTATGGAACGAAGGAACGCGTGAAGCGTTATATCAACAAATTGATACGTGGTTAAAATCCGTACAGGACAATTGAAGAAATCCCTGACATGTCATTGATTTTTTAATTAAAAAAGGGTTTTTAAAATCCAAGTGGGAGAAAGTTACCAACTTCTCTCACTTTTTTTACGTTACATAATGAAATCGCTTACATTTCGTGATATAGTTCTATCTGTAAACGGAGCATTATCCGTCACATTGAAGGGGGATCCGCAAATGGGAGTCAAGGTGGCAGTTAACGGTTTTGGTCGAATTGGTAGAATGGTATTCCGGCGTTTGATTGCTGAAGGAAAAAGTGAGGTCGTCGCAATTAATGCGAGCTATCCAGTGGAGACATTGGCACATCTCATCAAGTACGATACGGTTCATGGAAAATTTGCTTATCCAGTCGACATCATTGACGGGGCATTGATGGTAAATGGACGGCAAATTCAAATCGTCAGCGAACGCGATCCGGAACAGTTGCCGTGGGGACAACTGGGCATTGACATCGTCGTTGAAGCGACAGGGAAATTCAATTCAAAAACGGGTGCTGAGAAGCATTTGACAGCCGGTGCAAAGAAAGTTGTCATTACAGCTCCGGCAAAAGGGGATTTACGAACGATCGTCATGGGGGTTAACGACGAGATGTATGATCATGAGACTGATGCGGTTGTCTCGAACGCTTCGTGCACGACGAACTGTCTCGCACCTGTCGTTCAAGTCATTGACCGGGCATTTGGGATTGAATCGGGTCTTGTGACGACGATTCATGCCTTTACGAATGATCAAAACAATATCGACAATCCGCATAAAGATTTACGACGGGCGCGTGCCTGCGGATCATCCATCATCCCGACTTCAACGGGAGCAGCTAAAGCGATTTCACTCGTCTTGCCGCATTTGGAAGGGAAATTGAACGGACTTGCGTTACGCGTTCCGACACCGAACGTCTCGCTTGTTGATCTGGTCGTTGAAGTCAGCCGCGATACGACGGTCGCCGAAGTCAATGAAGCATTCGTTAAAGCCGCAGACGGGGCACTGGACGGTATACTCGGTCTGACGATGGAACCGCTCGTCTCGATTGATTTTAACGGAGAAGAAAAATCAACAGTTGTCGATGGTCTATCGACGATGGTGATGGGCGGACGGCAGGTAAAAGTTCTTGCCTGGTACGATAATGAGTGGGGGTACTCATGTCGTGTCGTTGATCTCGTCCATTTAGTTGGCGCGCACATTGAGGCAAGTGGAAACGAACAAAAACAATTGGAGTTAAAATAAAATAGTCTCAAAGAATCGCTCTACATCAACCGGTAGAGCGTTTTCTGTAAGAAAATATAATAAAATTTGAAATTTATCCTTGTGTATCTTTTTGATACTCGCTATAATTCAAATCGTGAACTTCAATCGGTCTGGCAATCGCAGCTTAAAGGGTTAGGACCTCTCTGGACTAACTTTCCCCCGTGGGTGCGAACGACTCAGGCGCAAAGTAAGTGATCAACTACTTTGAAGACCATTGAATGTAGGGGGGATCCACAAATGGATACTATGGGAAGACACATTATTGCAGAACTTTGGGATTGTAATCCTGAAAAATTGAACGACATGGAATTTGTAGAACGACTTTTTGTTGATGCAGCACTTCAAGCAGGTGCGGAAGTACGCGAAGTCGCATTCCATAAGTTTGCTCCACACGGCGTCAGTGGCGTCGTCATTATTTCTGAATCGCATTTAACGATTCACAGTTTCCCAGAGCATGGTTATGCATCAGTTGATGTATTTACATGTGGCGATCGAATCGATCCAGCCATCGCAGCGCATTACATCGCTGACGGACTCGATGCGAAAATCCGTGAAAATGTCGAAATTCCACGCGGTATGGGACCTGTTGAAGTTCCGGCTGCTACGGTTCAGCACGTTAACTGACAAAAACACGAATGAACAAGCTCTCGTCTTATGGCGAGGGCTTTTTAATATGTCTGACGTCTGTTATTCTTAATAGTAGAAGAAAACAGAAAAAGGTGATGACGGAATGGGACTGAAAGAACGATTACAAAAACAAATGGAAACGTCGGACACACATAAAAACGAAAAATTACGGACCCATTATTATGCGGCAACGGTGGATATGTTGTTTACCGGACTGGAAGCGACAATCACCCGTCAACAAGGAACCGTCAAACGAATTGATCAAGGACGCGGGGAGCTTGCGTTTAGTGCGTCTGGTGTAGATGGACTTGCGACCGTCATCATGGTCGGTTCCGGACGAACGGCAGTCGATTTGTTTTTGCACCGGGATGGTCTGCTTGGTCCGGATTTAGAAAAGTGGATTGAGTCGATTTATCAAGATTTGGATGCAGCCTATCGTTTAAAAATGATCGGAACACGAGAAATTACGTGAATGGAGGTACGACATGCGCTGTCCAGCCTGTAACTATAATGGGACAAAAGTATTAGATTCGAGACCTGTTCAAGATTTCGGCTCGATTCGAAGACGGCGGGAATGTGAATCATGTGGTTACCGTTTCACGACATTTGAGATGGTCGAACAAACGCCGTTGATTATTGTGAAGAAAGACGGAACCCGTGACGAATTCAATCGTGATAAGATTCTGCGCGGACTGGTCCGGGCATGCGAAAAACGTCCGATTTCCATTGAACAGTTGGAAACAGTCGTCAGCCGGGTCGAGAAAACGTTACGTGCGACCGCACAACACGAGATTCCAAGCGAACAAGTGGGACGTCTTGTGTTAAATGAGCTGGCTTCGGTAGATGAAGTGGCATACGTCCGATTTGCCAGCGTGTATAAACAATTTAAGGACATCAATGTCTTTTTCCAAGAGTTGTCTGAATTGATGGAACGTCATCAAGAGACGGAACGGGAAAATTTAACCTAATGATGGAGAGGTCGTCTGACTGTTCAGAGCGCCCTCTCTTTTTCTCACGAAAGAAGGGACGAAGCAAATGATGGAACGTGAATTGTCAGGGACCGATCTCTGCTTGATCATGAGTAACGGCGTCGTCGACCGGGAAGCCTACCAGTCCCTGTATTATTTATATCAACCGATTATCGGTGTGAAAGCACTCGGATTATATCAAACATTTTGGAGTGAGATGATTCCCGGTAAAACAAAATCACAGTATATTTCGCATGCGGAACTCGGTACACTGCTCGGATTTTCAGTCGATGAATTCAAAGAGGAACTGTTTAAGCTCGAGGGAATCGGTTTGATTCGGACGTTTGAAGCGAAACAGGCGGCTTACCGGTATGTCTATCAAATCCGTGTCCCGCTAGCGCCGAATACGTTCTTAAATGACGGTGTCTTATCAAGTCTGTTGTTTTACCGCGTCGGTGAAATTCGCTTTCGGGCTCTTCAAAATCGTTTCCGGACTGACCCGTTGCCGAAAAATGTGGTGGACCGGACAGTCCGGTTTGATCAGGTATTTGACGTCAAAGCGGGTTTAGCATCCGCACATCAACCAAAATCTTATGCGAAACAAGAGCGGGCAGCATACGAATTTGATTATTCATTTGATCTTGAAGAAATGAAACGACAGACGGATCGATTTTTACCACGCAGTTTTTATACGAAATCGATTGATCATCTTCTGTTGAAACTCGCTTATGTCACACAATCAAATGAAGCGCTTATGGCAGAACTTTTGAATGCCCGTTTCCGCCATGAAGCGTACCTGCCGATGACCGACAGTGAAAAACAGGAACGATGCAAACAAATGATGTTGTCCGCGAAACAAAAACTGAGCCGAGAAAAGAAAGCTAAGGTCGCTGTGCTCGAAGAAGTGGAAGTCGGGGAACTCAGTGAAACGGAGACGATGGAAGGAACCCATCCGAAACATTACGTGGCGAAACTCAGAAAAGTCAAAGCGTTATCGGAACGCGATGAAGAACTGATCCAACAGTTGATCATTGATTACGAGATGTCGTCTGGAATCGTGAATGCTGCTTACTATTATGCCTTGGTCGTCAAAAAGGACAACCGGTTCAGCAAAAACTTCCTATTGTCGATTGTCGATGACTGGAAACAAAAAGGGTACATCACGGCAGCCGAAGCATTGGCGAAAACGAAAGAGCAAGATGAGTTGATTTCTAAAAAGCAAGATCAAAAACAAGAGCGGTCGCGTCAGACCGTCGGAGGTCGAAGAGGACGCTCCAATACGACGGGACCGAATCCGAAGTGGCTGCAAGAAGAAAAAGAAAAACAGCAACAGTATGAAGCGACAAAAAAAGCCAGTTTTGAAGCAGAAGTACCGGATGATGAAGAAATGGAACGGATTCTACGGGAACTCAAGGGCAAATAAAGGAGTAATGAGATGGAACACATCCAAACATCGATTGAAAAGATTTTAAACCGCCCGGACGTGGCGGAATCGGTTCGAGCCATTCATCAACGGGTGTTGTCCCACCCGGGGGTCATCATGTTTTTACGGACTCACCCGGAAATTGATCAACGGACAATCGAGCGCGGCATGTTGAAGCTGAATGAGTATGCGGAACAAATGCACGGAAATCAAATCATTGAAAAGAAGGCCGTCATCGAAGGGTACCAACCGGTTCTTCATTTAGAAAAAGGACAAATCATGGTCGCCTATGAAAAAACACAGGCCTTGAAGGATTTAGAAAATGAGCGGGCACTTGAAAAGAAGTTCAAAAGCCTGTTTTTGCCGGATGAAGTCCGGGATGCCAACTTCGGTGATTTTGATTTAACGACGACGGATCGTAAGCTTGCGTTGCGCGCAGCCTCACAATTTTTAAACGCGGCTCGTTCGAAACAGCAAACGAAGGGGTTGTATTTGCACGGCAGTTTTGGCGTCGGTAAAACGTATCTGCTCGCGGCAATCGGCAACGCGTTAAAAAAAGAACGGATTGCGACAATTTTGGTCCATGCCCCCGGTTTTGTCTCGGAAGCGAAACGCCGGATCCGGTCGGATAGTTTCGATACGTTTTTAGAAAGTTTTCAGACGGTGCCCGTTCTGTTGATTGACGATATCGGAGCAGAGTCGATCAGCCCATGGGTCCGGGATGAATTATTCGGTATCATTTTGCAATATCGGATGATGCATCGTTTACCGACCTTGTTCAGTTCAAACCTGTCGTATGATGAATTGGAGTTGCACTTTGGGATTACGAACGACCAAGGGGATAAACTGAAAGCAATGCGACTGATGGAACGAATCCGGACGACGACGAATCCAGTCGAATTTTTAGGGGAAAACCGCCGTCGGTATTAATTTCTCTTGTCAAAGAAGTTTGCTTTTCGCTATACTGAAGACATAATCTGTATAAAAGTCAGCTACGATTGAGGATATGAAAAATGAAACGGACCAAACAAGCGAGAGAAGGACGGTGAAAGCTTCTCATGGAATCCATCATTTCTTTACTCCCTCATAGCTCAAACGGGGACAATCCGTTTGCGAGTCACGTCCGTTAACGCGTGTTCGAGCCGGTACATGGAGACATGTTCGGGAACGAGGGTGGTACCACGAGATTGAGACTCGTCCCTTTTTGAGGGATGGGTCTTTTTTTATTTTAATTTGAGGGGGAAGCAGTCATGTCAAACATTGCTCTTACATTTCCAGATGGTGCAGTAAAAGAATTCGCAGTCGGAACAACAGCTGAAGAAGTTGCCGCTTCAATTAGTCCAGGATTACGGAAAAAGGCATTTGCTGCCAAGTTAAACGGTCAAGTCATCGACTACCGTCGTCCAATCGAAGAGGATGGGGCGATTGAACTCGTTATGCCGGATTCGGAAGAAGGATTGGATCTCATCCGTCACTCGTCCGCACACTTAATGGCACAGGCTATCAAACGTCTGTATCCGGATGAAACGATTCATTTGGGGATCGGACCGACAATTGAAAACGGTTTTTATTATGACATCGATATGGAGCGTCGT
Organism: Exiguobacterium sp. S22-S28; assembly: GCF_043359615.1. NCBI lineage: Bacteria > Bacillati > Bacillota > Bacilli > Caryophanales > Exiguobacterium > Exiguobacterium sp. S22-S28. Next base: position 65,319 of record NZ_JBHFFC010000029.1, read on the forward strand.
CTGACAGAAGAAGATCTCCCGGAAATCGAAAAGATGATGAACAAGATTGCCGGTGAGAACTTACCAATCGAGCGGGAAGTCGTCTCACGTGATGAAGCGCTGGCTGTCTATCAAGAATTGAATGATCCGCTTAAAATCGAACTGATTGAATCGATTCCAGCGGATCAAGATTTGACTTTCTACCGCCAAGGGGAATTTTTCGACCTATGTCGTGGACCGCACGTACCGGCGACAGCTAAATTACAAGTTTTCAAATTGATGAGCATCGCCGGCGCTTACTGGCGCGGTGATTCAAAAAATAAAATGTTGCAACGAATTTATGGAACAGCGTGGGCGAACAAAGATCAACTCAAACAACACCTGCATTTCCTGGCAGAAGCGAAGGAACGCGATCACCGGAAACTGGGGAAAGAACTTGATTTGTTCTTCACATCCCAAGATGTCGGACAAGGGTTGCCGATGTGGTTACCTAAAGGTGCCGCCATCCGCCGCACTGTCGAGCGTTATATCGTCGACAAGGAACTCGAACTCGGCTACGAGCATGTGTATACACCGGTTCTCGGTTCCGTTGAACTGTATAAAACATCCGGGCACTGGGACCATTATCAAGATGATATGTTCCCGAAAATGGAGATGGACAATGAAGAGTTGGTCCTCCGTCCGATGAACTGTCCGCACCACATGATGATCTACAAAAACGAGCCACGGTCATACCGTGATTTACCGCTTCGTGTCGCTGAACTCGGTGGAATGCATCGTTATGAAATGTCTGGTGCGTTAACAGGTCTCCAACGCGTTCGTTACATGGTCCTGAATGATGGGCATACGTTTGTCCGTCCGGATCAAATGAAGGAAGAGTTCAAAGCAATCGTCCACTTGATTCAAGAAGTGTACGCTGACTTTAGCATCACAGACTACAAATTCCGTCTGTCATACCGCGATCCGGCCGATAAAGAAAAATACTTCGACAACGATGCGATTTGGGAAATGGCGCAGCGTGAGTTAAAAGAAACAATGGATGAGCTGGAGCTGCCATACTTTGAAGCGGAAGGCGAAGCGGCGTTCTATGGACCAAAGCTTGACGTACAAGTCCGGACGGCACTCGGCAAAGACGAAACATTGTCGACCGTCCAACTCGACTTCCTCTTGCCGGAACGCTTTGAACTGACATACAAAGGAAACGATGGACAAGATCACCGTCCTGTCGTCTTGCACCGTGGTGTCGTCTCGACGATGGAACGATTTGTCGCGTACTTGATCGAAGAGTACAAAGGGGCATTCCCGACGTGGCTCGCACCGGTTCAAGTGAAATTGATTCCAGTTTCAGGCGTGCATGAAGACTACGCACGTGAAATCAAAGCAATGCTCTTGAAAAAAGGGATTCGTGTCGAAACGGACTTCCGTGACGAAAAACTCGGCTACCGGATTCGGGAAGCACAAGTCAACAAAGTCCCGGTCATGCTGGTCCTCGGTGATAAAGAGATTGAAGCGCGCGAAGTCAACATTCGCCGTTACGGTTCAAAAGATTCAAGTAACGCCTCGCTCGAACAGTTTGTACTGGATTTAGAACAAGAAATCGCAAACCGTTCAAAATAAAAAATGGTATTCCGTTAAAACGAGCTTCTTTTGAAGAGTGTTTTAACGGAATTTTTTTTGCGGTGAATGATAGATGCGAAGATGCCGATAATAAAGACATGAAAAGAAAAAGATAAATCGATATGTGGATTATTCCAAATTTTAGCTGTTTCATGATAGGATGAATTTGGAAAAAATAATCAGGTAGTTAGAAGGGGTTATAGAGAGATGAAAAAGAAAAGTGTGATAGTGATGGGAATAACAGCATGTGTGTTTGGAGGAATGTTAAGTAATCCAGCCGAAGCGGCAACGAAAAAAACGTATAGCATCACACCTAAAACAGAAGCGATCGATCCGCTGATCCGTAAATATACGACATACAATGCAAAAACACGTAACCATTATACGATGCGGTCTTATTTAGAGAAACTTGAGGCAGAAGGCGGAGGGACACTTATTCTGAAAAAAGGGACCTACCTGTCTCCATTACGTGTCGGCATTCCTTCGAATACGACCGTTATTCTTGAAGATGGTGTCATTATCAAAAAAACAAGCGAAACGGGCACTTCTAAAATCAGTGCCACATCAAGTGTTTTTGATTTAGTTGCCCCGTCCGTCCTACGTCTGAATAAAAAAATGTCAGGATACAACGGAACCAAAAACGCTAAAATCATCGGGAAAGGGAATGCGCAAATTGATTTAAATCATTTCCCGCGTGGATCTGCCTTTGCGATTGCCCATAATGAGAATCTTTACATCGGCGGAATTACTGTACGTAATCAAAAAGGATCCCATGCGATGGAATTAGATGCGACCAATAAAGCCGTTATTGAAAATATGAAGTTCGTGGATTCGACGATGATTCCAAATACAGGTCCGAATGAATCCATTAACTTAGATACACCGGATCCAGTCACGAAGGGATTCCCTTGGAAGTGGTCGAAACAAGACAGTACACCGAATCAAAATATCACGATTCGAAAAAACAAATTTTTGAACATTAATGTAGCGATTGGGACGCATCAATATTCTGAAAACCGTCTTCATTCCAACGTTCGAATTGAAAATAATTTAATTGATGGAACAAAAGATTATGCTATTTCGATGATGAATTGGAAAAATCCGACCGTCATCAATAATGTCATTCGGGATGTGCACCGTGCGGATAAAAAAGCTATGACGATTCTTGGGCGAGGCGTGATTGGTGGAACAATTCGGTATAACCAGTTTGAAAATGCCGATCGTGCCATTCAAATGCAGCCGTTCCAAAGTGATGGCTATGCTCCGATTTATAACGTCTTCACAGAACAAGAAAAACAAATGATGCAACAAAATCGTGTCAAGGACGTTACGTTAAATCAAATCGTCTTGTTCACGCGATTAAACGAATATACGTACAAGACGGCCGAACGGTATTCGTTCACGTCTTACTAAACTCATATAAAGGACAGCAAAAAAGGTACACCGAATTTTCGGCGTACCTTTTCGTCATGCCATTTTATTTTTGCATCTGCTGCAAGAACGGTTGGATATCGACCTGCAAAGCTTCTGACAACTTCTTACCAAGGGATTCATCCGCCCGGTAGAAATTACAGATGGCGAGCAATACGGTATTTTCATGGCGGACTTGTTTCAAATCATCGACTAAGTTGTTCAACAGTGCAGTCTGTTCTTCTTCCGTCATACGACGGTATACTTCACCGGCTTGACCGAAGTTGTTTGTTTTTTCGATTTCAAGACGACCGTGGATATCATCATACAACGGCTGATTTTCTTCCGTGTATTCCGGCGTTTGTTTCGGTTCGTCCTGATAGCGGTTTGGTTCGTAATTCACCGGACTTGTTTGTTGACCGACCGGCATCGCACCATCACGTTGGTAGTTGTTGACTTGGGCGAACGGACAGTTGATCGGCAACTGTTGGTAGTTCGTTCCAATACGGTAACGTTGCGTATCTGAATACGAGAAGAGACGTCCTTGAAGCAACTTGTCTTCTGACGGCAACATTCCTGGAATGAGAACACCCGGGTTAAAGCCGACAGATTCCGTTTCAGCAAAGTAGTTGTCGACGTTTTTATTTAAGACCATCGTTCCGACATGTTGGAACGGAATGACATCTTCAAACCAATCTTTTGTTGCGTCGAGTGGATCAAAGTCAAAGTTATCGACATCAGATGGGTCAAGCACTTGGACGAACAAATCCCACTCTGGGAATTCTCCGTCTTCGATTGCTTGGAATGTATCGTTTGAAGCATGATTAAAGTCTTTTCCTTGAATTTCTGTCGCTTCATCCGCTGACAGGTTATGGACACCGACTTTTGGTACCCAACGCAATTTAACGTAAACGGTGTTTCCGTGCGCATTCACCCATTTAAAGGCGTGGACCGATGAACCGCGCATTTTACGGTAACTTGCCGGAATTCCTTCATCTGTAAAAAGATGCATCAACATGTTTGTCGATTCCGGACGTAACGTCATGAAGTCCCAGTACCGGTCCGGGTCTTGAATGTTCGTTCGTGGGTCCGGTTTTAGCGAGTGGACCATATCCGGGAATTTCATCGCATCGCGAATGAAGAAGACCGGTAAGTTGTTTCCGACGAAATCCCAGTTGCCTTCTTCTGTATAGAACTTAACAGAGAAGCCGCGTGGATCACGTAATGTTTCAGGAGAATGTGTACCATGAATGACGGTTGAGAAACGAGCGAAGACTGGAACCTCAGTACCTTCGTTTTGAAGGAATGCAGCTTTCGTATACTTCTTCATCGAATTTTTAACCGTGAAGACACCATGTGCACCAAAACCACGGGCGTGAACGACACGCTCGGGAACACGTTCCCGGTCGAAATGGGCCATTTTCTCAATCAGTTGATAGTCCTCGAGTAATGTCGGACCGCGACGACCTGCCGTGCGCGAATTCTGATTGTCGCCAATCGGGACACCCTGGTTTGTGGTTAATCGTTTTTCACTCATTAATAACTCCCCCTTATGTATAAGATTACATTGATTATAAAACAATAATTATTCTAAATAAAGAATTATGCTCTGCGAATTCTGAAAACTTTTTCTGACTTTTTTTATTTACCCGTGCAAACAAACTTAGAAACTTCTTGCTAAACGGACAGAGGATTGCTATTATAATCAAGTATCTGAGCAACGTTCTATTGAACAGATATAGCGGCTTGACATCGAGGGAAAACAAGTGCTATGATAGCAAAGTGAAATGACAACAAAGCAGAAGCATCCCGCTTCTCACCACGTATAGCAATCTATGCTGGTCCATCATGATGATATGTGATAGTAGAGTGTTCTCTGACTATTGTATTCTTTATGAGTGTGGGCGGGAAAAACTGCCGACGCTTTTTTTATAGCGTTTTATATCATTCATTTTTCGTGCTCTGCACGATGGAGGTGCTAACCATTAGCAAAGATCTGTTAATCAATGAAGGCATTCGCGCTCGAGAAGTTCGTCTTATCGGAGCGGATGGTGCACAACTTGGAGTCCAGTCGCGTACGGAAGCGTTACGTCTTGCTGAGGAAGCTGACCTTGACCTCGTCATGGTCGCACCACAAGCGACGCCGCCTGTATGTAAAATCATGGACTACGGTAAATACCGTTTTGAGTTGCAAAAAAAGGACAAAGAAACTCGGAAGAATCAGAAAGTGATTCAGATGAAAGAAGTCCGTCTCAGCCCGACAATCGAGGAGAATGACTTCCAAACGAAATTCCGTAATGCGAAGAAGTTCTTAGAGAATGGCAACAAAGTGAAAGCGAGTATTCGTTTCCGTGGACGTGCCATCACTCACTCAGAAATCGGTAGACGTGTCCTCGAACGTCTCGCTACAGAATTAAGCGAGTTCGGTGTCATTGAACAGAGACCGAAGATGGAAGGACGCAGCATGTTCTTAGTGCTTGCTCCAAAGAAAGAAGACTAATCGAATCGAAGTAGGAGGGAATCTCTCATGCCTAAAATGAAATCGCACCGCGGTGCTTCTAAGCGTTTCAAACGTACTGCTTCAGGTAAATTGAAACGTGGTCGTGCTTACACAAGCCACTTATTCGGTAACAAATCAACTAAAGCGAAACGTAAATTACGTAAAGCTAGCATGGTATCATCGGGTGACTTTAAACGTATCCGTCACATGATCGCTAAGTAATTTACCCAATCGTACACAGATTTAGGAGGGAATTTATATGCCACGCGTAAAAGGCGGATATACGACTCGTCAACGTCGTAAAAAACAACTCAAATTAGCTAAGGGCTATTACGGCTCGAAACATACACTCTTCAAGGTTGCAAAACAGCAGGTCATGAAATCACTCATGTATGCTTACCGTGACCGTCGTCAAAAGAAACGTGACTTCCGTCGCCTCTGGATCACTCGGATCAATGCGGCTGCACGTATCAACGGTCTTTCTTACAGCCGCATGATGCATGGTCTTAAATTAGCAGGTATCGACGTTAACCGTAAGATGCTCGCTGACCTCGCAGTTACAGATGCAACTGCATTTGCTTCACTTGCTGACACAGCAAAAGCAAAATTGAACGCTTAAGTTCAACCATTCGTCGGGGAATTTAATTCTCCGACGTTTTTTTTGGATTCATGGTAAAATAAAAAAGCACGTTTTTGTACGCTAAGGTAATTTTTTTAGAGTAAAAGGAGAATTAAGATGGACTGGTTGACACTTTTTGAAATGCAGGAACAATTAGATAAACGAATTCAGTCAGAACATAATTTGACGGGAAATCAATTTGACGAACGTTTACTGGCGCTGTTAGTCGAGCTGGGTGAACTGGCGAACGAAACGCGTTGTTTTAAATTCTGGTCGACAAAAGGACCATCGGCTCAAGTCACGATTCTTGAAGAATACGTCGATGGTGTTCATTTCCTGCTTTCGTTAGGACTTTCATTAGATTATCGCAAACATGCATTTGTCGAAGGCGATTACTATTTGACGGCAACAGATGCCTTTTTAGATGTCTATAACAAAACAAATGTGTTCGCCATTTCGCGAACAGAGCAAAGTTACGAGGTTTTAATTGGTGCCTACTTAGCATTAGGTGCTACACTTGGATTTACACAAGAAATGATTTTCAAAGCTTATGTCGCAAAAAACGAGGCGAATCACGTTCGCCAAGACAACGGGTACTGAGGAGGAAATCAGATGAACGAACAATTACATATGCTGAAACGTCTTACAGACGCAACGGGTGTTCCCGGGAATGAGAAAGAAGTCCGTCAATTGATGCGAGAGTATCTTGAACCACACGCAGAAGCCTTTCACCAAGATGGATTAGGAAGTTTGTTTGCTGAACATCAAGGGGCAGGAGAAGATGCGCCACGAATTTTGATTGCCGGTCATATGGACGAAGTCGGATTCATGGTCACAAAGATTGATGAAAAAGGATTCCTTCGTTTCCAACCACTCGGCGGATGGTGGGGACAAGTTCTTCTCGCGCAGCGTATGAATATTGTCACGTCATCTGGTGAAGTCATCCCGGGTGTCATCGGAGCAAAACCACCTCATGTTTTACCACCGGAAGCGCGCAATAAACCAGTCGAGATCAAGGATATGTTCATTGATATCGGGGCGACTTCAAAAGAAGAAGTCGAAGGATGGGGAGTCCGACCGGGAGATACGGTTGTACCGCATTGCGAATTTACTGTGATGAAAAATGATAACTTCTTAATGGCCAAAGCATGGGATAACCGGATAGGTTGTGCAATTGCGATTGAAGCCATTAAGCGTCTGAAAGCAGATGGACATCCGAATACGATTTTTGCCGGTGCTACGGTTCAAGAAGAAGTCGGATTACGTGGTGCTCAAACGATCGCAAACTTGCTTCGTCCGACGATTGCGTTTGCAGTCGATACGGGTATTCCGGGTGATACACCGGGGATGACCGATCGGGAAGCGCTATCGAAACTCGGAGAAGGTGTTCAAGTCATTATCTTTGACGCAACGATGATAGCACACCGTGGTTTGGTTGACTTCGTAACGACTGTTGCCAAAGAAGAAAATATTAAATATCAATTGGATCTGACACCGGGTGGCGGAACGGATGCAGCGAAGTTCCACCTGTCGCATACAGGAGTACCTTCTCTTGCCTTAACAGTTCCGATCCGCTACTTGCATACAAACGTTTCGATCATGCATAAAGCAGATTTTGAAGCGGCCGTCGACTTGATTGTCGCGGTCACGAAACGTTTGGACGCAGAGACGGTCCAAGCGATTTATGAGGGGTAAATTATGAAACATATTTCATCTGCAAAAAATGAGATCGTCAAACAGTGGAAAAAATTACTGACGAAAAAAGGACGCTTGCAATCAAAACGTTTTCTAATTGAAGGAGAACATTTGGTGGAAGAAGCCGTTCGTGCAGGAATTATCAAAGAATTGATTGTCCGAGAAGATGTTCAAGTACCGGGTTCTTGGAAAAAGAATGCCGCTGACCTGATTACGATTGATGAATCGGTCGCAAAAGTTCTTTCCGAAACAGAAACGACGCAAGGGATTTTCGCAGTCTGTGAAATGAAGGAACAGACAGAACGCTTGGAGCGTGGGCGTTATCTGTTGCTTGACCGTCTTCAGGATCCGGGTAATGTCGGAACCATGATTCGGACAGCAGATGCTGCCGGATTTGATGGGGTCATCATTGGACATGGAACGGTTGACGTTTATAACAGTAAAGTTCTCCGGGCGACGCAAGGATCGATTTTCCACCTGCCCGTAATCATGATGTCACTGGAAGATGCCATTCAAGATTTACATGAACTCGGAGTCTTTATCTTAGGAACGGATTTACGCGGGGCACAGCCTTATACAGATGTTGAAAATCTTGGCGCCATCGGATTAATCATCGGAAATGAAGCGCAAGGTGTCGCGCCGGAATTACTCGATCAATGTGACGGGCGGGCTTATATCCCGATTCGCGGAAAAGCAGAATCGTTGAACGCCGCAGTTGCTGCCGGAATTTTACTGTATCATTTTGCTCCGGCTGATTGAATCACAAACGCGGTCATGTTAAAGTAAATGACAGCAGAACATTTAACGAGACAATGATGGAACAGAGTAGGTTAGAAAACGATTCAATCAGGGAGAGGAAGCCTTGGACTGAAAGCTTCCTTATGAATCCGCTAGCTGAATTCACTCCGGAGTCGCACGAGAAATCGTGACGGGAAGCGCCCGTTATCGCGCTGCTTGAGGACTTGATGAATTCAAGTTGAACAAGGGTGGTACCACGATGAAATTGAATCGTCCCTTCGGCATAATGCCGGAGGGACGATTTTTTTTATTTTAAAGAAGGAGTGAGGAACATGCGGGAACAATTAGAAGCGCTTCGTGATGAAGCCCTGCAACTGGTGAAGCAGGCTGGCACACAAAAAGAACTGAATGATGTTCGGATCAAATATCTTGGAAAAAAAGGACCGATTACAGAAGTTCTGCGTGGAATGGGTAAGTTATCAGCAGAGGAACGTCCGGTCGTGGGCGAAATCGCCAATACGGTTCGTGGCGCGATTCAAGTAGAACTTGAACAGCGACTTGCGGATGTCAAACAACAGGAAATGAATGCGAAATTGGCACTCGAGGCGATTGATGTAACACTTCCCGGTCGTTCGAAACAAGTTGGACAAGCCCACTTATTACAACAAGTAACAGATGAAATCGAAGATATCTTCGTTGGACTCGGTTATACGATTGCCGAGGGACCGGAAGTCGAGCAAGATTTGTTTAACTTCGAAATGTTAAATTTACCGAAGGATCATCCGGCTCGTGATATGCAGGATTCATTTTATATCACAGATGAAATTTTGATGCGGACGCATACGTCACCGGTTCAGGCCCGGACAATGCTCGCTTCAAAAGGAGAACCCATCCGGATTCTTTGCCCTGGTAAAGTCTATCGCCGGGATGAAGATGATGCGACGCACTCTCACCAATTCATGCAAGTGGAAGGTTTGGTCGTCGGTGAAGAGATTTCGATGGCCGATTTAAAAGGGACGCTCGAAGCATTTGTGAAGCAGATGTTCGGCGAAGCGCGTGAAATTCGTTTACGTCCAAGTTTCTTCCCGTTCACTGAACCATCGGTCGAAGTCGATGTATCGTGCTTTAAATGTGGCGGTAAAGGTTGCAACATCTGCAAACAGACAGGTTGGATTGAAATTTTGGGAGCAGGTATGGTTCATCCGCACGTGCTGGAAATGGCGGAATATGACAGTACAAAAATGTCCGGCTTTGCCTTCGGAATGGGGATTGAGCGAATCGCCATGTTGAAATATGGTGTCGATGATATTCGTCACTTCTATACGAATGACGTTCGCTTCAGCGAACAGTTTTAAGGGGGAAAACAGATGTTAGTCTCAAAACAATGGTTACAAGAATTTGTGGATGTGCGTCAAACATCAGGTCAGGAATTAGCCGACTTGATTACGAAAAGTGGGATTGAAGTTGAAGGTGTTGAGGTGCGCGACGCTGACTTGAACAACATCGTCGTCGGTCGTGTCTTGACGAAGGAGAAACATCCGGAAGCCGACAAATTAAATGTGACGACAGTTGATATCGGGCAAGACGAGCCGGTTCAAATCGTCTGCGGTGCACCGAACGTCGATGTCGGACAAGATGTCATCGTAGCGCGTGTTGGCGCACGCCTTCCGGGAATCAAAATCAAACGGGCGAAACTCCGTGGAGTCGTTTCAGAAGGCATGATCTGTTCTCTTGAAGAACTTGGATTCGAGAAAAAATACATCCGAGAAGACGAGCAGGACGGAATCCATACGTTCCGTGAAAAAGTTGCACCGGGCCAAGACGTATTAGAAGTACTCGGGATGCATGATGAAATCTTGGAGCTTGGGCTGACACCAAACCGTTCGGACTGTCTCAGCATGTACGGCGTCGCCCACGAAGTCGCGGGAATCTTGAATACGAAACCGGTTTTCCCGACGGTCGAAGTGACGGAAACGTCTGCAACTACGGGTCTCGAAGTCCGACTGGATTCAGAAGCCTGTTCTTTTTACGCAGCACGTGAAATTCGGAACATCGTCATTGCCGAATCACCACTCTGGTTAAAAAATCGTCTGATTGCAAACGGAATTCGTCCAATCAACAACGTTGTCGACATTACGAATTTTGTTTTACTGGAGACAGGGCAACCACTCCATGCTTTTGATGCGGAAAAACTCGGTCAACAGATTGTCGTTCGACAAGCGGCAGCCGGGGAAACGTTCCAGACACTGGATGAAGTGGAACGGACACTCGACCCATCGATGCTCGTTATCACAGATGGTGAACGTCCGGTCGCACTGGCTGGTGTCATGGGCGGGGCGAATACGGAAGTAGATGTGACGACGACATCAATCATCCTTGAGTCTGCATACTTTGCACCGACTTCTGTCCGTAAAACAAGCCGTGTTCTGGGGCTGCGTTCAGATTCAAGTTCCCGTTTCGAAAAAGGTGTTGATCCACGTCGAGTGCTGTTGGCACTTGACCGTGCGGCGATGTTGATTGCAGAAGTGGCAAGTGGAACAGTTCTTTCCGGTATTGCCCAGGCCGGCACACTGGAACTCGAAGATCGTTTAATTGAAGCCAGTGTCTCGTATATCAACCACCGTCTCGGTATGGAAATTGAAGGGACAGTCATGAAAGATCTGTTGGAACGCCTCGGTCTTGAAGTCGAATTATCGGCAGATGCTTTAACAGTCAGTGTACCGACACGGCGTCAAGATTTGATGATTCCGGCGGATTTAGCAGAAGAAGTTGCGCGACTCTATGGCTACGACGCGCTGACTTCAAGCCTGCCGCGGGAAGCAAGTCGCGGATTCCTGCCCAAACGTAATCAACACCGCCGTCAGATTCGTCGTCTTCTTCAAGGTGCCGGATTGTCTCAAGCAATCACGTACTCGTTGACGAGCGAACAACGGGCGATGCAGTTTAACGAGCAGCAGGATCTGCATCCTGTTAAATTAGCTATGCCAATCAGTGAAGCCCGATCGACACTCCGGACCTCGTTACTGCCTGGAATGTTGGAAGTTGCACAACATAATGTCGCGCGCCAACATGCAGATTTAGCTTACTATGAACTCGGCAGTGTATATTTGCAACGGGATGCTTCGCTTGAGACGTTACCGATTGAGCAAGAGATGGTTGCCGGCATGATGGTAGGTCTGACAGAACAACACCGGGTGCACGGAACGCAAGTCAAAGCAGACTTCTTCGTCATGAAAGGGATCGTCGAAACACTCGCTGAGTCACTTGATGTCACATTATCATATGAAGCAGTAGTTCTCCCGTCGATGCATCCGGGACGGACAGCACGGATTTTCCTTGACGGTGAGGCAATCGGTTTCATCGGACAAGTCCATCCGGGATTATCAAAAGAAGAATATGGTTTGAAAGAAGTTTATGTGTTCGAACTGGATGCGATGGCACTCCATTCAAAAGAGGCTCGTATCTATCAAGAAATCTCGCGTTTCCCGTCAATGACACGGGATATTGCGATTGTTCTTAAACGTTCTGTATCCGCAAGCGAAGTGGAGACCGTCATTACGCAGGCTGCGGGACCGCTGCTGAAGCAAGTGGAACTGTTTGATGTATATACAGGTGATAACGTTGGGGCCGATGAGAAATCGTTCGCATTTTCATTACGTTATCAAAATAAAGAGCGAACACTCGTCGATGAGGAAGTCACGACAGCTCATCAACAGGTGGTCGAAGCACTCCAATCGACGTTTGACGCCGAGTTGCGTGCTTAATAATTAACAGCATTTGCGGACTGGCTTAAAAGCCATTCGCTACACAGGTAAGAGCGGCGAAAGCAACTATTATTTTGGCGGATGAGCCGACAGGAGCGTTTGATGAGAAAACCGCGGCTGATACGATTCATTTGTTTCAACAACTGAATCGTTGCGTGATTACAGTCGCGCGCGCAGCGGATCATATCATCGAACTGAAGCCACAACGTTTTCAAATGAGAACGAATGTATACCTACAAACGGTATCACGTTGATGCACCGATACAAAAAACACCGGATGACCTCCACCGTTCTTAACGGAAGAGGAAAGCATCCGGTGTTTTTTCATATATGAAGCAATCAAGAAGCAAGCTTTTGGTCGTGGGGAGGTTGATTTTGACGGTTGAATACAAAATAGATGAAACCACTGGTAAGGACGATGATGCTGCAAAACAAGAACATCTTCGAGTAACCGATGCCTGCTGCAAGGCTTGAGAGCAGTAAAGCGCCGAGACCAAAACCGCTATCATATGCCAAGAAAAAGGTGGAGATGGCTTTTCCCTTCTGATGCGGAGCGGCATACGTCAGCATGACCGTTTGAAGACCGGGGAAAATTGAGGCAGAACCGACACCAATGATCAGAGCGGCCAGCAACAGTCCAAAGAGCGAGGGAAATATGCCTAAAATCAAAAAGCCGATGGCATACAAACCAAAAGACGGAAACAAGACGAAGCCGGGACCTTTTTGATCAAACCATTTTCCGGCCAAAGGACGAATCGCGACCATCCCAAGTGCGACGACGGCATAAAAATAAGAGGCATACGTAATGTGTCCGATTGTATCCGCATAAAGTGAAATGAAGGCAGATGTACTGGAAATCGCGACGCCGGCGAGAATCGTAGCAGCGAGCAATAAAGGACGCGATAAAAATAAGGACTGGTGCAGACGGAACACCTGTGTGCTCGGCACATGCTGACTCGTCAAAGGAAGACGAATCATGAGCATAAACGAAACCAGTGCGAGTAAAGCGACCATGATGAAATAGACGAAGAACGCTTGTTGTTGAATCAATGCCAACCCGATGACCGGACCTAAAACGGAAGCCAGATTCATCGAAAGAACAAAATAGCCCATACCTTCTCCTTGGCGTGATTTCGGAATGAGTGTCGTCACAGCCAAGCTGATGGAGGAAGATAACATACCAAAACTAAATCCGTGTAACACTCGGACGGCAATCAGATAGATGAACGAGTCGAGCGGCAGGACAAAGACATATAACAGACTCATGAACGTAAACAATCCTGCCGACAGAAGTAACATCCGCTTTAAGTCAAATCGATCGAGCCAATGACCGATCAAGGGGCGTGAACAGACGGTTGCTAAAATGAAGCTTGTCACGACCCAACCGAGTGCCGCTTGTGAGACATCGAACCGTTTAGCGGCCAGTAACGGCAAGGAAGCATTTAATAAATAAAATGTGATGAACAGAAACAGGTTGATCACAAGCGTCAGGACATAGTGGCGATGGAATAAACGGTTTTTCAATGGAGCTCCTCCTGTTCATCGGGGCGGTGTGTCGCCAGCAGGTGTGTCAGGATGGAGCCCATCATCTGCTGTTCGTCGTTCGAAAGCGTTTCTAAAAAACGCTGATGGGCAGCCTGGACTGCTCGATCCATTGCTTCAAAAACATCATGTGCTTGTCGCGTCAAGGTGACGGTACGTTTTCGACCAGATCCTGTCCGAGAAATGAAGCCGAGTGTCTCGAGTCGCGTGACGGTTTTCGTGACAGCTGGTTTTTCAATGACCAAATATTTGGATAAAGCGACTTGTGATACGGGTTCAAGTATCGCAACAGCCTTTATTAAAGCCCATTGACCGGTGTGTAACGAAAACGGAGCAAGCGCGACATCGATGTCGCGTTTGACGAGGCGTGCTACTTTGGACAATTGACTCAGTAAGTCTTCTTGGTGGGCGGACATAAAAAACCTCCTTTAAGTTAACTAGTTAACTTAAAGGAGTATACCGAATCCAAGAGGATGTTGGCAAGGCGATTCAAGATGTTTTTGGAAAAACGATTTGAACCGTCACGTGATCCCTCGTACCGTGCAGATGCGCCGCGACACCTAAACGTTCCATTAGCCTGCGTTCTGTTAACGTCAAAATGATAGTATTACCAGAAATTAAAACGTTATAGCTTGCCGGAAATAGGGTAATTTTACGAAAAGAGAGTTCTGCTTCGATATTTGTTTGAAGGCGTCGAATGATGGCTTCAATGCTGCGCAACAAGATACGTAACGTAAAAAGGTTTGGCGATGTAATCATCAATCCCAAGATCAAATCCTTTCATTTGTATCATGGCTATCTGAAGCTTAACTGAAGATGAATTGACGTGTATTCTTTTTTAGACAAAACCAGTCAGAATGTAGCTACCGTTCGTTTACACTTGAACTACCTCCACCTACGCTTCACTTAGAGGTGAAGGATTCCTGAGTTATCCGACCTGACGGTCGAAACCTGATCAGGCTAACCCCGTCGTCCCGACGGTTGAAGAAGCTAAAATGCGTTCGGCTTCTTGTTTAAGATTCAGTCCTGCGTTCATATCTCGGTCGTGATGGATCCCGCAACTCGGGCATGTCCATTCACGCAAGCCGAGATGTTTCACGTCTTTGTGTTGATGTCCGCAACTGGAGCACAGTTGACTGGAAGCGAAGGTCTTGCCGACTTTCACTACGGTCTTCCCGTACCAGTCCGCCTTGTACTCCAGCATGTGGAAGAACGCCGACCAACTGACGTCTGAGATGGACTTGCTCAACTTGCGATTCCTCTGCATGTTCTTCACCTGCAAGGTCTCGATCCCGATGACGTCGTGGTTTTGGACGATCTCGGTCGATACCTTGTGCAGGAAGTCGGTGCGCTTGTTGGCGATCTTCTCGTGGATACGGGCGACCTTCCGCTTTTGCTTCTGATAATTCTTAGACTCGGAAAGCTTCACTTTCTTATTCAATGCGATGAGCTGACGGCGGGAGAGCTTGCGCTGCTCGTGCGCCAGTTTCTTCTCGAGGGTACGGAAGTAACGGTCGTTCTTGTAGACCGTGCCGTCCGACAGGATGGCGAAGTTCTTGAGTCCGACGTCAACGCCGACAGATGAACCGGTCTTTGGCAGCTCGTTGATTTCCTGCTCGACGAGCAGGGAAACGAAGTATTTTCCTGAAGCGTTACGTCGGATCGTGGCGTTCAAGATACGGCCTGTGACCTGTTTCGAGTGGGCGAAACGAACCCATTTCAGCTTCGGAAGTTTGAGCTTGTTGCATCCAATCGAGACTTCAGGAAGCTGGTTTTTGCCTTGGATGTTGGTTTTGTACGACTGGACGGGATGGCGCTTCGACTTGAAACGAGGGCGTTCGTTCTGCTTCTTGAAGAAGCGGTCAAACGCATCAGCAAGATGTTTGACGCTGATTTGAACAGATGTGCTATCGACTTCCTTCAACCAGTCAAACTCCTGCTTCAACAAAGGAATTTCTTTAGAACAAGAACCGTAGGACAGTCCTTTTCCAGTGGTCTTGTACATTTCATCCCACTTCGCCAAGAAGTGGTTAAAAACGAAGCGCGAACAACCGATCGTCTTCGCGATCAGGATTTCCTGCTCTTTTGTAGGGTAGATTCTGAATTTGTAGGCCTTGTGCTTCGACACCATTTTTCACCTCCTTCAAAGGAACTATACCCGAAAGGCAGACTGGCGATTCATCTCCCACTTTCACTTCGTTTAGAAGTGGGAGATGAATCGCCTAATTTTGAAAAAAGGAGAGAACATACACCATGAATCGTCCATACAAACACTTGTCAGAATTAATTGCCTTATTTCAGCTTACATGTGAGGAAGACCCGATTGTTATGAGCATTGAGACAGACTCACGCCAAGTGACGGCAGGCAGTTTATTTATTTGTGTCCGGGGTTATACGGTTGACGGACATCAGTATGCGCAAGAAGCAGTTGGCAACGGGGCGGCAGCCATTTTAGCGGAAGAACGGATTGAAGGACTCACCATTCCGATAATTGTCTTACCAGATACGAAACACGCTGCGGGAAAAGTGGCAGATTTATTTTACGATCACCCGAGTCAAAAGCTCCGGGTATATGGAATTACAGGTACGAATGGAAAAACAACGACCACCAAACTGACGTATGACTTGTTTCGTTCAGCCGGTCACCGTTCCGGAATGATCAGTACAGTAGGAGCAATGATTGACGGGGAGATGATCGATACACCGAATACAACCCCGGAGGCAGTCATTTTACACCGCATACTTTATCAGATGGTAGAGCGTGGAGTAACGGATTGTGTGCTCGAAGTATCGTCGCATGCCTTGATGGAAGGAAGAATAGAAGGAGTCCGATTGTATGCTGCGGCATTTACGAACTTGACGCATGATCATTTGGATTATCATGCGTCGATGGAAGAATATGCGAATGCGAAATCCTTGTTGTTTAAACAAGTCGCAGTGAGCGGAGGTCAGGCTGTCGTCCTAAATGAGGCGGATGAAACAAGCCGAATCATGGCACATGCAGCAAAGGGAGTACCTGTCATTTGGTATGCGACAAAAGCAGATTCATCAGCCCGAGTTACAGTAGAGTGGAAAGAAGAGACGGTTTCTGTCCAACTCGACGGGACGATCACGGAAGTTCCCGTTTTTTTACTCGGAGACTTCAATGCGGCTAATCTGGCGGCGGCAATCGGTTTACTGAAAGCAGGTGAGGTCAATATGTACCGCCTGATCCAACATATCCCCGAGCTTCGTTTACCGAAAGGACGTTTGGAACGTGTACCGTTTGAAGGGTGCGAGGTGTATATCGATTATGCCCACACGCCGGATGGCTTAGAGAAATGTTTGAAGGCATTGTCTGTTCCAGATGAACCGTTATATATGGTTTTAAGCGCGGCGGGAGAACGTGATCGTTCGAAACGAAGTGCGATGGGACAAATCGCAAGTCAATATTGCGAAGGAATCATTGTCACCGTTCATGATCCAAGAATGGAAAATCCGAAACGAATCATTACGGAATTGATTGCTGAGATTGCGCCGCGAAAAATCATCACCTGTCATGAAACACGAAAAGAAGCTTTGCAGATTGCAGCAAAAATCGCCTTGACCGGAAAGCGGATCGTCATCGTTGGTAAAGGACACGAGCGGTTTGAACGGATTGGAATGCAAGATATTCCGTTTGATGAGATGGAGATTTTGACGGAAGAATTAGGACGGCTGTCCGGCCATGAGTCTGCCATGTAAAAAACCGACCATATTTGAAATCATGGTCGGTTCCGTTTTTCGGCTAAAGCCTGTGCTTTTTTAGTGTTGGCGAAATGAAATTTCGTCCATTGCTGCAGGCGTTCTGCTCTATAGCGGAGTAAAAGTGAAGCAGCGACTTGGTCTACTTTCGCACCAGCACCTTTTGGAATTTCAGTTCCGGTCTGTCGGCTGAGCTGATCCATTTCTTTTAAAAAGATGGCACGAGCTAAAATCGAGGCGGCTGCGACAGCGACGTGTAATCCTTCTGCCTTTGTGGAAAAATAAACGTTATCTTTGACCTGTCTGGCTTCTCCGGACAGATGTTTATAGTACGTTGTTTTTTCAGCAAACTGATCAATCAATATGGCTTGAGGTGGTGTATCCAGTTGATCGAGCAGACCGTTCAGTGCCGAGTTGTGAAGCAAAGCCGTCATCTTACCTTGTGTCATCGTCCGCTGCATCCGATTGTACTCCGGATTGTGCAGGATCCGATATTCATATGGAACGACATTGTGCAGGTCACGGGCAATGTTCCGGATTTCCGTATCGGAGACGTTCTTGGAATCACGGACACCGAGTTCACGAAGCAGTTCGATTTTTGATTGATCGACGTACGCGGCAACGACGACTAACGGACCAAAGAAATCGCCTTTCCCGACTTCATCACTTCCGACAACTGACCAGGAAGAAAAGTCCGCAGGCAGAGAATTGCTTGCTGTCGAAGGTGCCTTTTTGGCAGCAGGAGTACCATACCGGGCAGCAATGGATTCGGCTGCCTGTCCTTGAAACATAACTTTTCCCGAGTTGTAGACGGTTAAAATACATCCTGTCGTCCGGGCGGCGAAACGGGCATAAGGTGGAGGGGATATTCCTTGTTGCGCGAAATCGGATATCACGGTTTCTTGTTTTTCTTTTGTTAACTTTAATACGACGGTTCCCATAACGATCACCCTTTCAAAATAAGCATACCATCCTTAAGACGGATGGTGGACTTCTTTTCCTATTTCAAAAATGATGGTACTATATGAAAGAAGCAAAGTATGAGGAGGACAGAAAAATGGCTGATTCAGAAGGGTTGAACCGGACGACGATTCATATCGCAGGGAATGATTATACGATTGTCGGAACGGAGTCACCTGAACATGTACGCGAAGTGGGTCTCCTCGTGGATACAAAAATTCGTGAAATCAGAGACCAGGCACCACAACTTGATGTTCGTCAAATTGCTGTCTTAGCAGCTCTCAATATCGGTAGTGATTATGTGAAAATCAAAAAGAATTTGGGTGAATTGTAAACATGATTTCTTTCGTAATTTTGTTGTTTTTGGCTTTAGGTACGATGACGGGTGTCCGTCGTGGAGTGATTTTGCAGGCAGGACATTTGTTGAGCCTGATTATCTCCTTTATCGTTGCCTTGTCATTTTACGATGAGCTGGCTGAAAAATTTAAACTATGGGTTCCCTATCCCTCGACACTGGATGATGCCGGGATTGATTTGACGATGTTTTCAATTCCGAGTTCAGTTGGGTTAGACGAGGTGTTTTATAAAGCTTTTTGGTTCATCGTCCTGTTTTTTGCGACGAAAATCATCTTGTCGATCATTCTTGCAATGTTTGATTCACTGACGAACATCCCGATCTTGAAGCAAGTGAAAGGACTGTTAGGTGGAGTATTCGGATTCATCGAGATGTACATTTTCATCTTCCTGCTCCTATTCTTGGCAGCCTTTGCACCGATTCAGTCGATTCAAGATGCCATTGCCGACTCGAGTTTGGCCTCGTTCATGATTCAGCACACACCTGTGCTCGCAGATTGGTTGATGCAAAAAGTTGGTTTGATAAAATAACGTGCTCCCGTTGAATGGGAGCTTTTTTTGAGGGGAGAATTGAACATGCGGACAACACAAGATGCGATTCGACATTTAGAGCGAATCTCGGTATATCTCGAAGTAAAAGGGGAAAATCCGTTTAAAATCAATGCGTTTCGTAAGGCTGCCGGTATACTGGAGGCGGCGGAGCTTGATTTTATGGAAATCGATGATTTCACAGCGATGAAAGGGATCGGAAAGGGAACGGCCACTGTACTTGAGGAATTTCGTGATACCGGTACGAGTACGGCATTGACGGAACTTGAGCAGCAAGTACCGGAAGGATTGATTGCCCTGTTGAAGATACCGGGACTCGGTGGCAAGAAGTTGGCGAAATTACATGAAGTCGGTGTCATTGATGCCGATTCCTTTGCTGAGAAACTGGCAGACGGCACAGTAGAAGCAATGCCCGGTTTTGGTAAAAAGACGGTTGAAAAATACAGTAAAGCACTGGAAACGTTTGAAACACGACCAGAACGATTACCGTACGGTGTCATGCGTAAAAGTGTCAGTGAATTGAAGCAAACACTAGCCGGTATCGATCAAATCATCCGCTTTGAAGTCGGAGGAAGTTTCCGGCGGGCGGAGGAAACGTGTAAGGATCTCGACTTCATCATCTCGACGGATCAGCCAAAAGAGGTGAAGGCACGTTTACTTGAAATCGAACAGATTGACGAGATCATTGCGGCCGGTGAGACGAAAGTGTCGATCGTCCTCAAGCGGGACGATGCGTATATCGCGGTTGATTTCCGACTAGTCGATGATTTGGCATTTGCTTCGACGTTACACCACTTTACGGGGTCAAAAGATCATAATGTCCGGATGCGGCAACTGGCGAAAGAACGTGGCGAAAGCATCTCGGAGTATGGTGTCGAAACGAAGGACGGTCTGTTCCAACCCAAAACGGAACAAGACTTGTTTGCCCGCTATGATTTGCCCTTCATCCCGCCGGAACTTCGGGCAGGACGCTTGGAATTTGAAGCAGATTTAGATACGCTGATTCAAGAGACGGATATTAAAGCTGATGTTCACATGCATACCACGTGGTCGGACGGTACGTTGTCCGTCGATGAGTTAGTGGATGCTTGTGCAGCACGGGGATATTCCTGGATGGCCATTACCGATCACAGTAAATATATGAAGTTCGTCAATGGATTAACGGAAGAACGACTGCGGAAACAACGTGTTGAAATTGAAGCAGCACGTCAAAAGCATCCGGAAATGACGATTTTATGCGGCGTTGAGATGGATATTTTACCGGACGGCTCACTGGATTATGACGATGCTTTTTTACAGGAGATGGACTACGTCATCGCCTCGATTCATTCCAAATTTGATCAGACGGAAGATGAGATCATGCAACGTCTTGAAAATGCCTGTCGGAATCCGTACGTTTCGTTGATTGCTCATCCGACCGGCCGGATTATCGGGCGCCGTGAGGGCTATGCGGTCAACATTGATCGACTGGTCGAGCTCGCGGCTGAAACCGGAACGGCATTAGAACTGAATGCGAATCCCGGACGTTTTGATTTAACCGCCTCGTCGCTCGCAAAAGCGAAGGCAGCTGGTGTCAAACTCATGATCAATACCGATACCCATCGTCCAGAAATGTTAGAAGATATGAAACTTGGTGTCCTTCATGCCCGTAAAGCATACTTGGAGCCATCCGATGTCATCAATACGTGGACAGCAGAAGAAGCGCGTGCTTTTTTTGATCGAAAACGTTTAGGAGTGAAGTAAATGAATGCCAATGCACTGCGTGTATTAGAATACGATAAATTAAAAGAACTACTCGCCAAACAAACGGCGAGTTCACTCGGTGCCCAATTTGTGCGCAAGATGGAGCCGGCAGAAGATTTTGAACAAGTGAAAGCTTTGCTCGCTTTAACGAGAGAAGCAACTACGGTCTATCGACTGCGCGATCGTTATCCATTTGGCGGACTGACGGATGTCCGCAGTGAAGTGAAACGGGCGGAAATTGGCTCGGTCCTCTCGACAAGTGAGTTGCTTGCGGTTGCAGACGTCGTTTATTCCGGACGTCAAGTTAAAGCCTTTCAGGAACGTCTGCATGAAGATCACCCGGATCTCCGATTACCGGCGCTTGATAGTCGAATCGATCAGATTACGAAACTTGTTGAAATCGAACAGGGAATTCGTCATGCCATCGATGATCAAGGGACGGTTCAAGACTCGGCAAGCGATAAACTTCGGACCTTACGGAGCCAACTCCGCTCACTTGAAGGGCAAGTTCGCTCGAAAATTGACGGCGTATTACGCAGTAAGTCAAAGATGTTGTCCGATGCCATCGTGACGATGCGGAATGACCGATATTGTGTACCGGTCAAACAAGAGTACCGTCAGGCATTTGGCGGAATCGTCCATGACCAATCAGCGTCCGGTGCGACATTGTTCATCGAACCGCAAGCTGTCGTTGCGGCTAACAATGAAATTCAAGAAGCGCGTCTGAAAGAGCGGGCGGAAATCGAACGGATTTTAGCCCAACTTTCGGCACTCGTCGGATCGGTTGGCGATTCGTTACGGATTAACGTCGATGTCTTGGCGGAGCTCGATTTCATCATGGCAAAAGCCTTATATGGACACACGATTCGTGCCGTCGAACCACGCTTAAATGAAAATCGCCATATTGTCTTGAAAGAAGCGCGGCATCCGTTCATTCCGGATGACGAAGTTGTGCCGATCACGGTTTCGTTAGGCGGCGAGTTTACGTCGCTTGTCATTACCGGACCAAATACCGGCGGGAAAACCGTCACGCTGAAAACAATCGGTTTACTCCAGTTAATGGTCCAATCCGGCTTATATGTTCCGGCAGCCGACGAGACGGAGCTGAGTGTCTTTGATGCGATTTATGCGGATATTGGTGATGAGCAATCGATTGAGCAAAACCTCTCGACGTTCAGTTCGCATATGACGAACATTGTTTCGATGATGGGAAAAATTGATTTCATGAGTCTTGTGCTGTTTGATGAGCTCGGAGCAGGAACGGATCCAACGGAAGGGGCGGCACTTGCAATCGCCATCTTGGACGAAGTCAAACGACGCGGTGCACGCGTTGCTGCAACGACTCACTATTCGGAACTGAAGGCATACGGTTACAACCGGGAAGGTGTCGTCAACGCCTCGATGGAGTTTGATGTCGAGTCACTTAGTCCAACGTATCGCTTGCTGATTGGTGTACCGGGGCGCTCGAATGCCTTTGAAATTTCGAAACGACTTGGTTTAGAGGACCGCGTCATCGATGCGGCACGCGATCAAGTGGGAACAGACGCCCAGTCCGTTGAAACGATGATCGGACGACTGGAGGAAGCGAAACAACGGGCGGAATCCTTGGAGCGGGAATTGTTGCAAGAACAACAAAGCTTGTTGAAAGAACGGGAAGAGTTCGAACGGGAACAAGCTGAGATTCATCAAGAAAAAAATGAAATTTTAGCAAAAGCAGAAGAAAAGGCAGCACGTGCTGTCGAACGGGCACAAAAAGAAGCGGAAGCTGTCATTAAGCGTCTGAAAGAATTGCGTGATGCGGGAGCTGTTAAAGAGCATGAACTGATTGAAGCCCGCAAGCAGCTAGAGCAAGCGAAACCTTCGTTACAAGATCAACGGATTGCTAAGGTCAAAGCAAAAACCAACCAGGCTCCGGTGTTCGCAAAAGGCGAAGAAGTAAAAGTGCTGACATTTAACCAAAAAGGATACATCATCAATCAAAATTCGAACGGTGAATACACGGTCCAAGTCGGCATCATGAAAGTAAACGTCAAGCCGGGGGATCTGGCCAAAGTCGGTGAAGCCAAAGCGGCTTCGAAAATAAAAAAACGATCTGGTGGAACAAGTATCACGAAACAATCTGCTGCTTCAGCCGAACTGGATTTACGTGGTGTCCGTGTCGAGGAAGGACTGGCGAAGCTCGACCGGTTCATGGATCAGGCTTTGCTGTCCAACTACGAACAGATTCGTGTCATCCATGGTCTTGGAACAGGAGCGATGCGTCAAGGAGTACAAGAATATCTACGTGGAAACCGTCATGTCAAAACCCATCGCTTAGGCGGTCAAGGGGAAGGCGGACATGGCGTGACGATCATCGAATTGAAATGAGGCGCGGTTAGGTGAATATTTTTGAAAACGTCTATGTCTATACGACAGCTTTATATTCGGTTGCGGGGCTACTGATCATCATGGGGCTGGCACTCTTTGAGTTGACAACCCGGTATCGGAACTGGGAACATATCAAGAGTGGAAACATCGCCGTTGCGCTTGCGACCGGCGGCAAGATCATTGGTCTGGCAAATATCGTTCATTTTGCCGTCCAAAGCGAACAACGTGTCGGCGCCATCTTTCTAGAAAGTGCGTTCGGATTTTTATTATTGATTTCGACTTATTGGATTTTTGAATTCTTAACTCCGAATCTTCCGGTCGACCGGGAGATCGAAAAAGGAAATATCGCTGTCGGCATCATTTCCTGTTCGTTATCGATCGGGATGTCCTATGTGATTGGTTCAGCGTTAGTGGGGTGAACAGGTGTTAGAACGATTAGCAAAAATTATGTTCGGCGTATCGATTGCCTTTTTGGTCGTCGGTTTATTATGGATTTTTATGAATTAAAAAGAACTGGCTCTGCCAAGTGATTAGTCCGTGCTGAGATCGATTCAGTACGGAATTTTTATTGATGGAAAACTATGAAGGAGGAAACGACTATGAACGTCAAAAAAACGAATACGAATGAAATACGGCGACGCGCCTTTGAAGCGATGCAACTGATTTCTTGGAAAGATATCTTTTGGGTCATCATCGGTTCAGCCATTCTGGCATTCGGCATCAATTACTTCACGATTCCGAATGACTTGTCTGAAGGGGGATTGATCGGGATCACCGTCATCTTCTATTATCTGTATGGATGGGATACCGGTTTAGTCTCGTTAATTGCCAACGCGTTACTCTTTGTCGTCGGCTACCGCTTCTTAAGTCGAAAAACGATGATCTACTCCGTCATTTCCGTGGCCACAACATCGTTTGTCCTTTCGTCAACAGCATCGCTCGCGACGACCTCCGACAGCCGTCTTATCGGGACGGTATATGCCGGAATCTTGATTGGTCTTGGAATCGGTCTTGTCATCCGGGCGGGCGGGACAACTGGCGGTGGTGTCATCATCGCACGATTGATGAACAAATATTTGAATTTAGGGATTGCTGTGTCGATGTTCATCATCGACGTGACGGTTGTCGGGGCTTCCGGATTTTTGTTCGGGGAAGAAACGATGCTGTATACGTTAATTGCCATCATCATCGGTTCGTATTTAATTGACTTGGTCAGTGAAGGATTGAACGTCCGTGAAGCCGTGACGATCATCAGTCACCGTCAGGAAGAAATCGCCACGATTTTGACCGAAACACTGGGACGCAGTGCGACAGTGATTCACAGCCACGGTCATTTCACGAAACAGAAAAACGATATGTTATACATGATCGTCGACAAACGTCAGCTCGCGCCATTAAAACAAATCGTGGAGGCAGCGGATCCGCGTGCCTTTGTCGTCATTCATAAAGTCCGTGAAGTCATCGGCGAAGGATTTACGTACCCTTCCCGTTAAACAGAATGCGAAGCCAACCACTTGTGAGTCGTCACAGGTGGTTTTTCCATGTATCTTAAAATCCCTGTAATTTGGAAAAAATGAAATTTATTTTAGCAGAGGACTAGCCGCTATGGATGAATTACACGTATAATAAAAATGAATAGTAATTCAGTTACGAGGAGGGAATGGAATGGAATCAGCATGGTTAAAGGATTATCCGGAACAAGTACCTGCATCAATCGACTATCGTGAGGTACCGCTTTATCAAGCACTCGAAGAGGCGGCAAACGAGTTTCCGGAGCGAAGAGCCCTTAGTTTTCTCGGGAAACGCATGACGTTTCAGGAAGTCCGGCAGGAAGCGCGGAGTTTTGCTCAAGTTCTGCAAGACGCCGGTCTTGAGAAGGGTGATCGAGTGGGTTTGATGTTACCGAACTGTCCGCAGTACATGATCAGTTACTACGCGGTGTTATACGCCGGTGGAATTGTCGTTCAAGTCAATCCGTTGTATACGGACCGTGAACTTGAACAGATTTTGGTCGACTCAGGGGCAGAGATACTTGTCACGCTGGATTTACTGTATCCGAAAGCTTCGCGTGTCAAAGCGAAGACGCTTTTAAAAACCGTCGTCACGACAAGCATTGCTGACTACCTGCCATTTCCTAAAAATAAACTGTACCCAATCAAGTCGCGTAAAGATAATAACATCATTATTGATACGACGGGGTCCATTCCTTTTCTATCCCATCGCGGCAGTACAATGATTGAACCGATTATCATTCACCCAAAAGAAGATATTGCAGTGTTACAATATACAGGCGGGACGACCGGTGCGCCTAAAGGAGTCATGTTGACGCACTTTAATTTAAGTGCCAACGTCGAACAGATCAGTCATTGGTTCTATAAGTATTCTCGGGGAGACGGGCGAAAGTTATTGGCAGTCGTCCCTTATTTCCATGTGTACGGTATGACGTGTAACTTGAACTTCGGCATGTTCAATGCGTATGAACAAATCATTTTGCCGAAATTTGATTTGGAACAAGTCTTGAAGACGATTGATAAAGAAAAACCAAGTTTGTTTCCAGGCGCCCCAACGATGTATGTTGGCTTGTTAAATCATCCAAAATTGAAAAAATATGATTTATCCTCAATCGAAGCGTGTATTTCGGGATCGGCACCATTGCCGGTTGAAGTACAAGAAAAGTTTGAACAGGTGACAGGCGGACGGATCGTCGAAGGATATGGATTGTCAGAAACCAGTCCTGTGACGCATACGAACTGTATTTGGGATAAACGTGTTCCGGGTTCGGTCGGTATTCCTGTTCCGGATACGATTGCGAAAATTGTACAACCGGATGGAGAAACACCTGCTGCACCAGGGGAAATCGGAGAGATTCTTGTTCGTGGTCCGCAAGTCATGAAAGGATATTGGAAACGGCCGGAAGATACGCAGGCTGTTTTGCGTGACGGGTGGTTGCATACGGGGGATCTTGGATATGTCGGCGAGGACCATTATTTCCGAATCGTTGATCGGAAAAAAGATTTGATCATCGCATCGGGATTCAATATTTATCCACGGGAAGTCGAAGAGATTTTATATGAACATCCAGCGGTCAAAGAAGCCGTCGTCATCGGTGTTCCGGACGCTTACCGAGGGGAAACGGTCAAAGCTTTTATCGTTTTGAAAGATGACGTGAAGACGACAGAAGAGGAACTCGATCAATTTTGCCGGAAAAGTTTGGCGTCATTCAAAGTGCCGAAGCAATATGAGTTCCGACAAGAGTTACCAAAAACGTTCGTCGGGAAAATCCTTCGTCGTGTCTTAGTCGAGGAAGAACGGGCAAAACAACTAGAAGAAAGCAGTTGACAGCTCAAATTGGCATGATAGAATAAATATGAATGAACCATCATTCATTTTATGTGTTAGGAGATAGTCTTATGAAAAGAACGATGTCTAAGAGTGATCGCATCATTGATGCGGCAGTGAAGGTGATTGCGAAAAACGGCTACCACGGTGCCAAAGTAACGGCTATTGCGAAAGAAGCCGGCGTAGCGGATGGTACGATTTATCTTTACTTCAAGAACAAGGAACACCTGTTGATTTCTTTGTTCCAAGCGAAGATGGGCAGCTTCATCGAATATTCGGAAGCGCAAATCGCGCATCATCAATCAGCGACGCAACAACTGGCAGCGCTCATTGAAGCGCATCTCGAACAATTGTCGGTTGATTACGATTTAGCGGTCGTCACCCAAATTGAATTACGCCAATCTAATCAAGAAA
This sequence comes from Exiguobacterium sp. S22-S28, assembly GCF_043359615.1. Classification (NCBI taxonomy): domain Bacteria; kingdom Bacillati; phylum Bacillota; class Bacilli; order Caryophanales; genus Exiguobacterium; species Exiguobacterium sp. S22-S28. The sequence continues at coordinate 92,632 of NZ_JBHFFC010000029.1, forward strand.
TGCGACATAACATCGCAACGGTTTTAAAACCGTATCTTCACCTGATTGATCGTGTGATTCGAAAAGGGATGGAATCGGGGGAGTTCTCGAACGAGCTGGATTATCGTTTAGCACGACAGATGGTATTCGGAACGATTGACGAAGTCGTGACGAGTTGGATGGCGAGCGGATTTAAATACGAGTTGCTCGAGACGCGTCACGGTATTCATCGCATGTTGATTAAAGGGCTGAGTTAAGCCCTTTTCATGAAAAACTTTTTGTAAGCGGATACAAAAATGATGGTGGTCTATAGAAGTTGATACGAGGGGGAACGAAGAATGGAAATCTACGTCTTGTTAAAACGAACATTTGATACGGAAGAAGCAATCCAACTCGAAAATGGTCAAATCGAAGAGGATGGTGCGGAATTTATCATTAATCCCTATGACGAATACGCAGTCGAAGAAGCAATCCGTGTGCGGGATGCACAATCCGGAACGGTGACGGTCGTAACAGTCGGACCGGAAGATTCCGATAAAGAACTTCGGACTGCGCTCGCGATGGGAGCCGATCAAGCAGTACGGATTTCGATTGAAGAGGATATTGAAGAAGCCGATCATTATTCGGTTTCAGAAGTTTTGGCCGGTTATCTCAAGGAACAGACTGTTGATCTGATTATTGCCGGGAATGTCGCGGTTGATGGAGGAAGCGGACAAGTCGCTCCACGCGTCGCAGAACTACTGGATATTCCATATGTCACGACGATTACGAAACTGGAGTTAAATGGAACGGAAGCTGTTGTTACACGTGACTCAGAAGGGGATACTGAAGTCATTAAAACATCGTTACCGTTGCTCGTTACAGCACAACAAGGATTAAACGAACCCCGTTATCCAAGTCTTCCGGGCATCATGAAAGCGAAAAAGAAACCACTCGAGGAACTCGAATTATCTGATCTTGAATTAGATGAGGACGAACTTGCACCACGTCTTGAGACAATCGAACGCTTTTTACCGCCAAATAAAGCAGCCGGTAAAATTCTAGAAGGTGATTTGTCGACACAAGTTCAAGAACTCGCTTCATTACTACGTAACGAAGCAAAAGTTGTTTAAGGGGGAAGAAACGATATGTCAAAAGCACTTGTACTTGCAGAATCACGGGACGGGAATTTACGAAATGTTTCATTTGAAGCAATTGCAGCAGCAAATCTAGTGGCAGATGAAGTCGTGGTTGCCTTAATTGGACAAAACGTAGCAGCAGATGCAGCTCAACTGGCGACACGAGGAGCACATCAGGTACTGGTCGTTGAAGACGAACGATTACAGCATTATACACCGGACGGATACGGACAAGTCTTCATGCAACTGATGGAACGTGTTGCGCCGGACGTCATCGTGTTTGGTCATACGTCGCTCGGTAAAGATCTGTCTCCGAAAATTGCAGCGAAACTGCAAGCAGGATTGATCAGTGATGTCACCTCAATCGAAGGAACTGGATCTGACGCTTCCTTCATCCGACCAATTTATTCAGGGAAAGCTTTTGAAAAAGTGAAGGTATCGGAAGGGAAAACGCTCTTTACAGTCCGTCCGAACAACATTGAGCCGCTGGCTGAAGGAGTTTCAGAAGGAACCGTTGAGTCTGTCACGGTAGAGCTAAAGGATTTACGAACAATTGTCTCAGAAGTTGTCCGAAAAGCAACAGGTGGTGTCGATTTGTCGGAAGCGAAAGTGATCGTTGCCGGTGGGCGGGGCGTGAAAAGCTCGGATGGTTTCGCACCGTTACAAGAGCTGGCAGATCTACTCGGTGGCGCAGTTGGCGCATCGCGTGGCGCCTGTGACGCAGACTATTGCGATTACGCCCTACAAATCGGTCAGACAGGTAAGGTCGTGACACCTGACTTGTACATCGCTTGCGGTATTTCCGGTGCGATTCAACATTTAGCGGGAATGTCCAATGCGAAAGTCATCGTCGCCATCAACAAAGATCCGGAAGCGAATATCTTCTCCGTAGCAGATTACGGAATCGTCGGTGACCTATTTGATGTGGTTCCATTGTTAACCGCAGAATTCAAAAAAATGCTTGTCCATTAAGCGGCAGGAAAAGAAGCGAAGAGTAACTTCTTTGCTTCTTTTTTATGCTATGACTTGTCTGAGCAGTTTCGTTTGTTGTAAGGTAGGGCTGTGCTATACTCAAGTCAGTAAAAAGATGGGTTTGATAGACAAATCAAATCGATCTAAAAATAGGAGGTTTTTTTCAATGGCAATCGTACACGCAACTAGCCAATCGTTTAAAGAAGATACACAAGAAGGTCTCGTTCTCGTTGATTTCTGGGCAACATGGTGCGGACCTTGTCGCATGCTTGCTCCTGTTCTCGAAGAACTCGATGCGGATATGGAAAACGTAAAAATCGTAAAAGTCGACGTTGACGCTAACCCGGAAGTCGCTGGAGCATTCCAAGTCCAAAGTATTCCTACACTTGTCTTGTTCAAAGACGGTCAACCGGTTAATAAAACAATGGGCTTCATGCCTAAAGACGCTTTAAAAGAATTCGTTGAGACATCTAACTAATTCTAAAATCGATATATAAAGATGGCATTCCGTCAATTCGCGGAATGCCATCTTTTTGTCTAGTCGTTTTAAGAAAGCGGGGAACAGATTTCAATCAAATGACCATCGGGATCAAGCACGTAGGCGACAGTTTGTCCCCAGGGCTTTTGGGTTGGTGGTAAGACCGTTTCATGTCCGGCAGCTCGAATCTTCTCATACAAGGACGCGACATCATCAGTCACGAAACCAAGTTCAATCGATTGTTGCCCGGTTTTGTCCGGTATCTCATAGGGAATCATCGAACGAACGTCTTCTTTTGTATTGAAAGCAAGAATTGTCGAACCGGTTTCGAATTCCGTATAACTTCCGTGCTCAGCCTTAATCGAAAGACCAAGCAGACCGTGGTAGAACAGACGTGTTTTTACGGGGTCCGTAATGTAAAGAATCGTATAGCCATAATTAACCATGTCAACTCCTCGCTTTCATTTTTTAGTCTTCAAGTAATGAGGCAATGTCAGATGCAGGTGTCGGATAAGCAAAACTCGTTTTTTGAAGAGCGGAGCTTGGAATCCGGTGCTGCATGGCAAATGAAAAATAGTTAGCCAGTTCGGCGGCATGCACACCGATGAAGTGGGCACCGAGAATCTGATCGTCATCACCAATTAATACTTTTGCCCGGGCAAACGGATCTTTAATCCGGACATTTGTTTGCCAACTGGATGTATCAATCAATTTTCCGCGGTAGCGGATGTTGTTCTGCTTTAGACGTGCCTCCGTCTGACCAACCTGTGCAAGATTCGGGGCAGTGAAGACGATACTCGGAACAGGAAGTAATTCGAGTGTACGTGTGTTATTTTCAAGCATGTTACAGGCGGCGAGACGTCCCTCCGTTCCCGCAAAAGGAGTCAAGGCAGGGTTTCCGCTGACTGCGACGTCACCTGCCGCATAAATATTGGGGGCGGAAGATTGCAGATAGTCGTTGACGTGGATACCTTTTTCTTCAAACGTGACACCTGCTTTATCGAGATCAAGGTGTTCAATGCTTGCAATACGACCTGTCGCATTTAGGACGACATCAGCTTCAAGTCGTGTTCCATCCGAGAGTGTCAATGTCTTCTCCGAATAAGAGACGGCCTCTGTTTCATGAAGAATTTGAATACCCAAGGCTTTCGTCGCTTCAAGAAGCACCATGACCAAATCTTGTTCAAACTGTTTCAAGGCGCCTGAACGCAACAAAATCGTAACTTCAGCACCTGCAATACGTGCCAAGTGAGCAAATTCAAAGGAAATATATCCACCTCCGATACAGACAAGACGACGCGGCACATCGCGCAGTTCTAAAAATTCATTACTGTTGAGGAAACGTTCACTTCCGGGAATCGATAATTCCCGGGGACGAAGACCTGTTGCAATCAAAAATGTATCTGCTTCCAGTTCTTCGTCATCGACGATAAGCTTTTTGTCAGAGATGAAACGAGGCTCGCCATGATAGTAGTCGATTCCTAAATCATCATATCGCTGTCGTGTTTGTTCCGGGATAGCACGGGTATATTCGTTTTTCCGTTCCATCAATTGACGCCAGTCAATGGAGACAAGTCCTTTTAAGCCATAACCGAGCAAACGTTCCACCGCATCTTTCGTTTCGCTACCTGTCAATAAAATCTTTTTAGCATCACATCCGCGTTGTGAACATGTACCACCTGGTGTGAAGTTTTCAATGATGGCTACGCGGAGCCCTTTTTCAACGAACTTATAAGCTGCTTGATTTCCTGCTGCACCAGTTCCAATAACAATGCAATCGTATGTACGCATTTTTTATCCCCCATGTGTCATAATCAATGTAAGATATTTACCCTATTACGTAAAACTAAAAACGGTGGGAGGAGACATTTTTGTGAGTCATCAAGAACATATTAAGGCGAAATTATCCCTTTTACCTGATGAACCGGGCTGTTATTTGCATAAAAATCAGTTTGACGAAGTCATTTATGTCGGAAAAGCCAAAAATTTAAAGAATCGTGTCCGGTCTTACTTTACCGGTGCGCATGATTTAAAGACCGAGCGTCTCGTCTCCGATATTCGTGATTTTGAGTACATCATCACCGGAAGTGAGCTGGAAGCTTTACTTCTTGAGATGACGTTAATTAAAAAACACGATCCGAAATACAATATCATGTTGAAGGATGACAAGTCGTATCCTTATCTCAAAATTACGAATGAAACATATCCGCGTCTGATTACGACGCGTAAATTAAAAAAAGACGGCGGACATTATTTTGGTCCGTACCCAAATGCGTATGCCGCAAATGAAACAAAACGCTTGCTCGATCGATTGTACCCGCTTCGAAAGTGTCAGCCGATGCCTAAAAAACTGTGTTTGTATTACCACATCGGTCAGTGTCTCGGTCCTTGTGAGATTCCGAATCTAGAGAATGAGCAAAAGGACCTCGTCTCGGAAATCCGTCGTTTTCTGTCCGGTGAAACAAAAGACCTTGTCCAATCCCTTCAAGAGAAGATGAGCGGTGCAGCAGAAGCAATGGAATTCGAACGGGCAGGTGAACTGCGTGATCAAATTCGGGCCATTGAATCCATCATGAATAAGCAGAATATGATTACGGCAGATTTAACATCCCGGGATGTATTCGGAATTTATGTCGACAAAGGATGGATGTGTGTTCAAGTCTTTTTCCTGCGTGGCGGAAAAATGATTGAACGGGATGTATCCCTGTTTCCGATTTACGGAACACCGGCAGAAGAACTCGAAAGTTTTATCGTTCAGTTCTATGAGAAAAACATTAAGCCGAGCGAGATTTACGTCCCGCCGCTCGTCAATCAGATGCTGCTCAAAGAAGCACTTGAGCTTCGGGTCCATGTTCCGGTCCGAGGTTCAAAACGTAAGTTGCTTGATTTGGCGACGAAAAATGCGGAAAATGCGATTGGCGAGCGGTTTGAATTGATTGCCCGGGACGAGAAAAAAACTGTTCAAGCGGTGCAAGAACTGGCTGATGCCATCGATGTTCATCCGCTGTCACGTATTGAAATCATCGATAATGCCAATATTCAAGGCGCTGATGCCGTATCGGCTCTCGTCGTCTTTGAAGACGGGAAGCCGCTCAAAAAAGAGTACCGGAAATTCAAGATTAAGACGGTCAAAGGACCGGACGATTATGAATCGATGCGTGAAATCGTCAGACGACGTTACCGGCGTCTCTTATTAGAAGGAGCGCGATTGCCGGACCTCGTCTTGATTGATGGGGGACTCGGTCAACTCAATGCGGCTCTTGAAGTCATTCAAGATGAATTGGGTTTATCCCTGCCGGTCGGTTCACTTAAGAAAGATGACAAGCACCGGACGAGTCAACTGTTGTTTGGGGAGGGCGGTCAATTGGTTGAACTGCATCCACGATCCAGTGCCTTTTATCTATTACAGCGCATGCAAGACGAGGTCCACCGCTTTGCGATCACCTTCCACCGTTCACTGCGTTCAAAAGGGATGACGCGATCACTGCTTGATGATATTCCCGGTGTGGGACCAAAACGCCGTCAACAGTTGATCCGTCATTTCGGATCGATGCGGAGCTTAAAGAAAGCCAACATTGAACAGCTGACGGAAGCGGGCTTACCCATTAAATTGGCAGAGACTGTTGCGGAATATCTCAGTCAGACGAATGAAGAGTAGAGTTTTGGTTTAATTGAATCAGTTGGATAAAAAATGCGAACCCGCTCTCAGACAAACAGCGGGTTCGCATTTTTTTGGCCTAAGGATTCAGTTTAAAAAGAATCAGGCGCACTGAGTGTTCAGCGCGCCTGATTAAATATCTTTAGTTGTTGATGTATTTTTCGTAGAACGAACCGAAGTCTTTTTGGTTCCATTTGTAGTAATGTCCCTGCAACCAGTCGAAGGACTCTTGCGACAAGTCTTTAAATGTTTGCGGTACATTCATATCTCCTTGGCGGAGACCACCAAGAATCGTGACTGAATGATTAAGTGAGTTGTTCGCAAACTCCAGCATTTTTTGTCCTTCATATTGTTTTTCGGCAATCGCAAGAAGGGCTTTATACAAATCCTTTACGTGTTCCAACTGCTTTTTATCAACGTCAATTGAATAATGTTTTCCGCCGATTTCAAATTTGATCTCGACATCGAGATCAACCGTACCGGCCGTCTCGAACATGACGTGACGAATCGGATAGTGGGCATATGGATAACGATAAAGAACACGTTTTGAACTGACGGCACTCTCGCCGTCAAGATGCACAAGCGCTAAGTTCGTAAAGCAGTATTCATCGGTTTTCGATTTGATCAGAAAATAAATTTTTTCACCGTCTTCATGTAATACATAATCATCAGCGGCGGCTTTGTCAAAGTCGTCCGGGTGAATCACTTGCCCAATATCACTGAATCCTGTTAAATCGGCTGCGAGTTTCTTGAACATAAAAATTCCTCCTTTGATGGATACGGTTGGTTATGAATACGACAGTCAACACAAAAAGGTTTCATGTCTCAAGAAATTCGCTGTCCGATTGTAATCTCCTGTATCGGATTTAAAGAGACGGATCAATCGGATCTTTTGGATCCATTTCGATCATAATGTGTACTTGCGATTTAACGAGTTCGGCATAACCTTCCGCCACACAACCGTTCATTTTGGAAAATTGCTCGGCTAAAAATCCGGCTTCGAGTTGAAAGTAACCTGTCGGACGTTCCGTTCGGATCGATTCCGGCGGCGTTAACAAAAATGTGGCCGATGTTCCTTTTTGTTTTTGCAGTTCGAGATGTCCCCATCCGGCTTCTTGAAAAAATGGTGTTACTTCTTCGATGCTTAAGACAGGGAAGTCACGTGCCAATCGCTTTCCCGCCCAATAAATGACGTGGCGGTAATCTGTTCCTAATAAATCTGTCAACACATAGTCGCGGATTAATTCGATTCCGAAGGTGTTTGGTACTGAATCCATCAACAATCACTCCTATCTCTGAAACTATTATAGCGGGGTAATTCCGACGGGTCATTGTTTTCCTAAAAAAATTTGCAGTTATTTGCAGATAAATGCAACACCTCGGGTTGTCTTATAAAATGCACAGGAGTAGAATAAGGAATGAAAAGACGAATTTCCTTATGAAAGCGCTTTTCTACCAAAATGCGCCAACGTTTGATTGGCAAACAAAAGGGGGGATTTGGATGGCGAATCATCGTGATTTCGTGGGGCGTAAAATACACTCACTGCTCGGCGTCATTCCAATCGGGTTATTCTTACTTTCTCATTTTACGACGAACTATTTCATCGTACGTGGGGAGGAAGACTTTAATAAGGCTGCGGAAGTCGTGGGGAGCGTTCCGTATCGGTTGTTCTTGGAAGTGTTTGTCATCTTCATTCCAATCATCCTACACGGTGTCTACGGTGTTTACATCGCGTTTACAGGTTCCGCGAACACAGGTCGCTATACATACTTCCGGAACTGGATGTATGTGTTACAACGCTTCTCGGGTATTTTCCTTGTTGTGTTCATTACATGGCACGTTTGGGAAACTCGGATTGCGGCAGCAATGGGAACGGCAGTCGACGCGAGTATGATGCAAAATATCGTCGATAACGGATTCATGCTGGCGTTTTACATCGTCGGGATTTTGGCAACGACGTTCCACCTGGCGAACGGACTTTGGACGTTCTGTATCACATGGGGAATCACACAATCACCCGCTTCCCAAAAAGCGATGTCGTATGTGGCAGCCCTCGTATTCATCGGATTATCGTTTGTAGGCGTACGCTCGATCTTAACGTTTGCAGGCGTGTTGTAAGGAAAGGGGAACTAACAACATGGCGAATAAAAATCTTGTCATCATCGGTGGAGGACTCGCCGGTTTGATGGCTACGATAAAAGCAGCAGAGCAAGGCGTACCGGTTAAACTGTTTTCACTCGTGCCGGTTAAACGTTCACACTCCGTTTGTGCACAGGGTGGGATTAACGGGGCCGTCAACACGAAAGGGGAAGGTGATTCACCTTACCAACATTTGGACGATACGGTATACGGGGGCGATTTCTTAGCCAACCAACCACCGGTCCAAAAGATGACGGAAGCAGCACCAAAAATCATCCACATGTTTGACCGGATGGGCGTCATGTTCAACCGGACACCGGAAGGGTTACTCGATTTCCGCCGTTTCGGCGGAACGTTACACCACCGGACAGCATATGCCGGTGCTACGACAGGGCAACAATTGTTGTACGCTCTTGACGAACAAGTCCGTAAGTTTGAAGCGCAAGGTTTGGTAGAAAAGTATGAAGGATGGGAATTCCTTCGTGCAATCATTGATGAAGAAGGTATTTGTCGTGGTGCGGTATGTCAGAATCTGCGTTCGATGGAAATCGAAGCGTTCGCAGCTGACTCAGTAATTTTAGCAACAGGTGGACCGGGTGTCATCTTCGGAAAATCGACGAACTCGGTCATCAATACAGGACAGGCGGCAGCAGCGGTTTACCGTCAAGGTGCTGTCTATGCGAACGGGGAGTTCATCCAAATCCACCCGACAGCGATTCCAGGGGACGACAAACTTCGTCTCATGAGCGAATCAGCGCGTGGTGAAGGTGGTCGTGTCTGGACATATAAAGACGGAAAACCATGGTATTTCCTTGAAGAAAAGTACCCGGCATACGGAAATCTTGTACCGCGTGATATCGCGACGCGCGAAATTTTTGATGTTTGTGTTAATCAGAAGCTCGGCGTCAACGGGGAAAACATGGTTTATCTCGATCTGTCGCATAAGGACGCAAAAGAACTCGACGTCAAACTCGGCGGGATTCTTGAAATCTATGAAAAATTCGTCGGGGATGATCCGCGGAAAGTTCCGATGAAAATCTTCCCGGCAGTTCATTACTCAATGGGTGGATTATGGGTCGACTACGATCAGATGACGAACATTCCAGGATTGTTCGCTTCCGGCGAATGTGATTACTCGATGCACGGTGGAAACCGTCTCGGAGCCAACTCGTTATTGTCCGCCGTATATGGCGGAATGGTTGCGGGACCAGCCGCAATTGCTTATATGAACGATCTCGATCAATCTGTCCATGAAATGCCGGAAGAGGTCGTGGAAGCGCATAAGATTGCAGAAATTAACCGTTTCAACGATATTCTTGCAATGGAAGGTACGGAAAATGCGTACCAAATCCACCGTGAACTCGGGGAAGTCATGACGGATAACGTCACGGTCGTTCGTTACAATGACAAACTCGAGCAAACGCTTGAGAAAATCCATGAACTGCGTGATCGATTCACGCGGATTTCAGCGACGGATACAGCACGTTGGAGCAACCAAGGCGCATCATTTATTCGTCAACTCGATCATATGCTGGATCTCGCGGAAGCCATTACGCTCGGAGCCTTAAAACGGGACGAGAGTCGTGGGGCTCATTATAAACCGGACTTCCCGGAGCGTGATGACGAGCGTTTCTTGAAAACAACGATGGCCCGCTATACGGACGGTCATCCGGAAATTTATTATGAAGAAGTCGATACATCACTGATTCCACCGCGTAAACGCGACTACAGCAAGAAGTCGAAGAAAGAGGTGAAAGCATAATGGCGACACCACTCGAACAGAAAACGAACCAGAAACCAGTTCAATTCATCGTCCAACGTCAGGACGGACCGGACGGGAAAGCATATGATGAAGCGTTTGAAGTACCTTACCGTCCCAATATGAACGTCATTTCAGCTTTAATGGAGATTCGCCGGAATCCGGTCAACGCGGCCGGAGAAAAAACGACGCCAATCAACTGGGACATGGGATGTCTCGAAGAAGTTTGCGGCGCGTGTTCAATGGTCATCAACGGAACGCCCCGTCAATCCTGTACGGCGCTTGTTGATAAGCTGGAGCAACCGATTCGTCTTCAACCGATGCAGACGTTCCCAATCGTCCGTGACCTTCAAGTCGACCGTCAACGGATGTTTGATGCTTTGAAAAAAGTCAAAGCTTGGGTACCGATTGACGGAACGTATGACTTAGGTCCAGGACCCCGTATGCCGGAAAACAAACGCCAATGGGCATACGAACTATCGAAATGTATGACATGTGGTGTTTGTCTCGAAGCATGTCCAAACGTCAATGACCGGTCGAACTTCATCGGACCGGCATCCATTTCACAAGTCCGTCTCTTTAACTCGCATCCAACAGGTGCGTTCCACAAAGAAGATCGTCTTGAAGCATTGATGGAAGACGGTGGAATCATGCAGTGCGGGAACGCGCAAAACTGTGTCGAAGTGTGTCCGAAAGGGATTCCATTGACGACATCGATCGCAGCAATGAACCGTCAAACGACACTCCACTCATTCAAGAAGTTCTTCGGCAGTGACGAAGGACGTACGGGAGAAGCAGTCAGTAGTTAATCAATAGGAAATCGTAAAATTAAAGAAGGGGCCTTGCTCCTTCTTTTTATATTTTCAGAGGAGGAAATTTCGTGCGTGTACCTAGTTATATTAATGATCTCGATCAATGGTTGGAACAGATGAAACACGGCACACGACTCGATGTCGCCGTTCGATTTGCGGAAACCGATGCGTACGGACATATGAACAATCGTGTCCCGTTCGTCTATTTCGAGGATGTCCGGACATTGATGCTCGAAGAGACAGGGTATTCACTTGCCGATGACGGGATTGTCGTCGTCGCGGATGCCCAATGCAATTACATCCGACAAGTCTATCCACGAGCCCGTCTTGCGGTCTATGCGTACCCGGTTCAAGTGGGAACAGCTTCCTGTGATGTTCACTATGCGGCATTTAGTGAAAACGAGGAATTGATGTTCACCGGTCGGACCTCGATGGTCCAAATTGATCGTTCCGGGAATGCGTTTGCTTGGAATGAAGCGTATAAAAATTCCTTGCAGAATCGATTCGAATCCGTTATCATTTGATAATGAGTTCACATATTCGAAAACGACTCACTAGTACGTTATTAGTGGAGGGAGATTTCTTAATCATGGAAAAAACATTCAAAGTCATCGCGGATTCAGGCATTCATGCTCGTCCGGCAACACAACTCGTCAACACAGCTTCTAAATTCCAATCAGACATCAACTTGGAATACAACGGAAAGACTGTTAACCTCAAGTCGATCATGGGTGTTCTTTCACTCGGAATCGCAAAAGATTCAGACATCAAAATCGTTGCAAACGGTGACGATGCTTCTGAAGCAATCACGACTCTTTCAGATATGCTGACAAGCGAAGGTCTTGCTCAGTAATCCTTTATCGTACATTCTTGGACGCCGGTCTTGCACCGTCGTCCTTTTTTGTTACCATATGAGATGAGAGGAAAGTGAGGGGTAATCGTGAACAGATCAATTGGAGTATTGGATTCTGGGGTAGGTGGATTAACCGTCGCACGCGAATTGATGCGTCAGCTGCCCCATGAACAAATCATATATGTCGGGGATACGTTACGTTGTCCGTACGGGCCACGACCGGAAGAAGAAATTCGTCAATTCACTTGGGAAATGATTGATTATTTGGTCGCGCAGGATGTGAAATTGATTGTCATCGCCTGTAATACGGCAACGGCAGTCGTCTTAAAGGAAGCGCGTCAAAAATTATCGATCCCAATCATCGGTGTCATCGATCCGGGAGCTCGTGCTGCAGTTAAAGTCACACGGTCGAAACGAATCGGTGTCATCGGTACGAAAATGACGATTGAAAGTAATTCGTATGAAAAAGCTTTGCGTCACGTCGAAGGGCAGGTCGTCGTTGAATCCCTTGCCTGTCCGCCGTTCGTTCCGCTTGTCGAATCATCACAGACGAGTGGTTCATACGTCGAGCGTGTCGTTGTCAACACGCTGAAGCCATTGCTGGACTATGATATGGATACCTTAATTTTAGGATGTACTCATTATCCGTTGCTTGCGGAAGTGATTGGACGAGTCATTGGACCCGATGTCCAACTGATTTCTTCCGGAGATGAGACGGCACTCGAAGTCAGTGCCTTGCTCGATTACAACGGAATTACAGCAGATCTTGATAATGTCCCGGAGCATGTCTACCATGCGACTGGTGATACGCGATCTTTTGAACGGATCGCCAGTGACTGGTTAAATCAATCTGTTCAGGCGAAAAGGTTAGTGTTAGGAACGGAGGAAGAAAAATGCGTCTAGATCAAAGAAAACCGTCTGAGATGCGGACGATCCGCTTTGAAACGGAAGTTAATAAACATGCGGAAGGGTCCGTCCTGATCTCAATTGGCGATACCCGTGTCCTTTGTACGGCGACGGTTGAAGAAAAAGTTCCGCCGTTTTTACGCGGGAAACGTCAAGGATGGATTAATGCGGAGTACGCGATGCTGCCACGCGCAACGGCGCAACGGACAGGTCGGGAAGCGGTCCGCGGAAAACAAACCGGACGGACGATGGAGATTCAGCGTCTGATCAGTCGGGCATTACGATCGGTCGTCAACTTGGAAAAGTTGGGCGAACGGACGGTCTGGATTGACTGCGACGTGTTGCAGGCGGATGGCGGGACACGAACGGCTGCAATCACGGGTGGTTTTTTAGCACTCGTCTTAGCAGTCGACGGACTGATTCAAAGCGGGAAGTTAACGGATACACCAATCAAGGAAGGCATCGCGGCAGTTTCGGTCGGTAAAGTCGGGACGGATTTGTTGCTTGATCTTTGTTATGAAGAAGATGCTGCGGCAGACGTCGATTTGAATCTTGTCATGACATCGTCCGGTAAAATTGTTGAACTTCAGGCAACGGGTGAAGAAGCGACGTTTTCTCGTCTTGAAATGCTCGATATGCTCGAACTTGGGGAAAAGGGTATTGAAGAACTCCTTCATGAGGCCGAGCAGGCACTTGGCGCTTCATGGTGGTATGTCGGAGAAGAGGTGGAGCACCGATGAAAATTATCGTCGCGACTAGAAATCCTGGTAAAGTAAACGAATTCAAGGAGATGCTTGGACGACTCGGATATGATGTCGAATCCTTACTCGACTACGAAACGGCTCCGGAGACGGATGAGACCGGTTCGACATTTGAAGAAAATGCCGAATTGAAATCAAGAGAGGCGGCAGCTTATTTTGGTCATGCCGTGCTGTCGGATGACTCCGGTCTTGAAGTAGATGCTTTGGACGGAGCACCGGGTGTCTACTCCGCCCGATTTGCAGGTGAGGAAAAATCAGACGAAGCGAATAACGCATTGTTGCTGGAAAAACTGGCCGGCGTACCCACAGAAAAACGGACTGCCCGTTTTGTCTGCGCCTTGTCTCTTGCGAAACCGTCCGGTGAAACGTTAACCGTACGCGGAACGATGGAAGGGGCAATCGGTTTTGAACGGCAGGGAACAAACGGCTTTGGTTACGATCCGTTGTTTATCATCCCGTCCTTGAATCAGACGGCAGCTGAGTTAACGAAAAGTGAAAAAGCGTCCATCAGTCATCGGGGACAGGCATTACGAAAACTTGAATTGGCATTGACTACTTTTTTAGGAGAGTGATCAGAGATGAAAGCATTAATCGTAAGTGATAGCCATGGACTTGATCAAGAGTTGCTGACGATTTTTAATCGCCATCAGGATGTCGATATCGCTTTTCACTGCGGCGACTCTCAATTGACAGGAAGTGCGGAATCATTATATCCCTATCGTGTTGTCAAAGGGAACTGTGACTACGGAAATGATTTTTCGGACGAAGTGATGGAAGAGTTTGGAACATTTCGGATTTTATGTGTGCACGGTCACCGACAAGATGTTAAATACAGTCTCGATCAGTTGATTCATCATGCCGATCAAAAAAATGCCGCAATCGTTTTATACGGTCATTCCCATGTCGCGAAGGCAGAACAGCGTGACGGGAAATTATTCATCAATCCGGGATCAATCCGGATGCCCCGTCACCGTCCGGAAAAGACGTATGCCGTCTTAACGTTAGAGGACGGACAGTTCACAGTCGATTTTTATGATTTGACCGGTGAGACGATCAATGCCTTACATCTTGACGGAACACTTTAAAAAATAGTTTTTACTAATGTGATTGACACGAAAGAATTGTTTTAGTATAGTTTATTCGTGTTGACACGTCTCAATAGCTCAGCTGGATAGAGCAACGCCCTTCTAAGGCGTCGGTCGGGGGTTCGAATCCCTCTTGGGACACTATAATTAAAATAGAGACTTTCCTTATGAGGAAGGTCTCTTTTTTTTATCCTTTTATTCAGGTATACTTAAGGTATCATGAACTTGAAAGGGATGATGAAGATGATGAAACGAATGAGTGGAATCCTGTTGCTGACCGTTGCTTTAGCGGGATGTAGCGAGGTTACGGATACTGTGGATAATGCGAAACAGCAAGTGACGGATGTGAAAAATAGTGTCGATTATGCAGGTCAGCTGCAGGACATCGCCCAAGATACTTCAAAAGTGACATCTGAATTATCGGCAAAACTGGATCAAGCGGCCACGGAAGCACGTGATTCAGCGAATCCGGAGCAAGCACTCGATCAGCAAATCGAAAAACTTCAAACTGATGGAACCGTTCAGCAGTTGAATGAAGAATTAAATCAAATTGATGAGCGTCTGGCGAGTTTAGAGAGTCCGCCGGCAGAATTGAAGAATCTCAGTGAAAAACTCGAACAATACGTCAATCAATCCGAAGACATTACGCGTTTACTAGAAGCCGATGTCTCGTTAGATACACTGAACAAGATGGGCATCGAGCAGGCAGGCCAGTTGCAAGAAGCGATTACAAACTGGACGTCTTTGCTTGATCCGTTCACGAAATAAGAACGTCAGACAGGAAAAAGGTGGAATGATCGTGGGACAGTCACGTTGGATGGAACAACCGTTAATGGATGAACAAAAACGTCTTGCCGCATTGAGTCAGGCAGAATTAAATGTTCTCCTAAACCAGCTTCAAACCATGACGTCGGAAGATGATATCTTATATCTTCTCTATACGATCCAAGGTGCTTTTTTAGCAAGGGAAGACGGAATCGAAGTCTATTCAAGCATCGTTGACCCTTTTCTTGGATTGGATGGCGTCGAGCAGGTATTGGCGATTTTTATGTATGAAAAGGGAGAACGGTATGCATTTGATCTTGCTCTGCGAACAGCATCCCCTTATTTGCCATACGGGTTAGCTTTAAAGTTAGAAGAAGTGACCGTATCACGCTCACGTACAACGCGTAATGCCCAGCACACGGATGATGCGTCATATTTACAATGGGAAGAAAAACCTGCAGCAACACTTACGGAGCAGGAGTGGATCGAACTTTACCGCACCGGAACGCTGAACGAACAATTTCGATTCTTGGCACAAACGGACTTGCGGGTACATCCTATATTAATGCACTACATCGTCAACGATTACTTGACGGGCCGGGATGTGAGGAATCCAAGTGCTCTTGTCATTCACCGATTACTTCCTCAACTGACGGATTCGGCGCACGTCTTTCCAATCGATGTGTCGATCCAGTCGCTGGATGTTCATGTTTTATTTCATCGTCCGGAACAGCTTGAGTTGTATCTGGCAAAGCAGGCAACACAACTACACCGATTTGCCGACAGCGCGTTCGACTTGAAGCGAATGGATCCGTTTAAGGCGCTTTTGATCATGACGTGGTATCAAATCGTTTACTTGGAGGAGACGGTGGAACAGGATGAATCGGCCGATGAGTGGCTGCATGCCGTCGAAGAATTGGCGGATTTCGACTTTTCATCTGTCGTACCGCCGGAATCTTTAAGTGAACAGGCGCAAAAGATTTATCGTGCTGTCCATTTGGTGCTGCCGGAAGGAAAACTGTACGAACAAGCACTCCTTCAGTAATTGAAGGCGATTGCCTCGTTCAACAGTGGTAATCCTCAGAAAGATTGTGCTATAATGTGACTTGTTGTACACACATGTACGCTAATTGACATTTTTGGAGGGACTCAGCATGACTGCAAAATGGGAAAAACAATCAGGTAGCCTCGGCGTTCTCACGTATGAAGCGCCTGCTGAAGCATTTGATAAAGCGGTAGACCAAGCGTTCAAAAAAGTCGTTAAGACATTGAACACACCAGGTTTCCGTAAAGGAAAAATGCCACGCGCAATGTTTAACAAAATGTACGGCGAAGAAGCACTTTATCAAGATGCACTTGATATCTTGTATCAAGACACAATCGAAGGTGCTGTCGTCGAATCAGGAATCGAGCCAATCGCGCTTGATAACATCGACGTCGAAACACTCGAAAAAGGAAAACCAGTTGAGTTCAAAATCACATTCGTGATTGAGCCGGACGCAACACTCGGTGAGTACAAAGGTCTTGAGTATACAGCAGTCGAAACAGACGTTACAGACGAAGATGTCGATGCTGAACTCAAAACAATGCAAGAACGCGGTGCAGAGCTCGTCGTTAAAGAAGACGGCGCGATCGAAAATGGCGATACAGTCGTATTCGACTTCGCAGGTTTCGATGGTGAAAACCAATTCGACGGTGGTACTGCAGAAAACTATTCACTCGTCATCGGTTCTGGAAACTTCATCCCAGGATTTGAAGAGCAGATGGTTGGTCTTAAATCAGGCGAACAAAAAGACATCGACGTAACATTCCCAGAAGAGTACCATGAAGCATCACTCGCTGGAAAACCAGTCGTATTCAAAGTAACAATCCACGAAGTCAAAGCTCAGGAACTTCCTGAATTGACGGATGAGTTTGCTAAAGAAATGGACGAAGAAGTTTCTTCTCTTGACGAGTTGAAAACAAAAATCCGTACACGTCTTGAAAACACACGTAAACAAGAAGCTGATTCTTCTATGCGTGATGAGTTGGTTGAAGCAGCGACGAAAAACGCGACAGTGGATCTTCCAGAAGTTATGGTTGAAAACGAAGTGGAGCGTATGGTCCAAGAATTCACACAACGTATTCAGTCACAAGGAATTGACCTTAACATGTACTTCCAGTTAACTGGAACGACTGAAGAGGCAATGCGCACTGAAATGAAAGAACAAGCAGAAGAGCGTGTTAAAGCGCGTCTTGTTCTTAAACAAATCGTTGCAGACGAAAAAATCGAAGTAACAGAAGAAGAAGCGCAAGCTGAACTTCAATCGATGTCTGAACTCTACAACATTCCTGCTGACCAACTCGAAACGATGCTTGCTCCACAAGGCGGACTTGATACACTTAAAGGTGATCTTCAGTTCCGTAAAGCAATCGACGTTCTCGTTGACAACGCAAAAGCAAAATAAGCAAACCAACCGAACAAGTCGACTTCAAGGCCAATTTCTGGTCTTGAAGTCGATTTTTTTGTACGATAGGTCAAACAAGGACAAACTAAATTATGATTTTTAAATCAAACTGTAAAACGCTCATCCAAGATTTGAAAGAGTTTCCTTGTTCATGCTACAATCATAAATAGTAAAACGTGAGAATAGATGCGAAACGGATCTATACAACTTCCACGTTAAAGGGGTGGACCTTTATGTTTAAATTTAACGAAGAAAAAGGTCAGCTGAAATGTTCTTTCTGCGGAAAGACACAAGAACAAGTGCGCAAACTTGTTGCTGGACCTGGCGTTTACATTTGCGATGAATGTATCGAACTCTGCAACGAAATCGTTGAAGAAGAGCTTGGTACAGAAGAAGAAGTCGAATTAAAAAATGTACCGAAACCGCATGAAATCCGTGCGACTTTAAATGACTATGTCATCGGGCAGGAAAAAGCGAAAAAATCGTTGTCTGTCGCGATGTATAATCATTATAAACGGATCAATGCAGGTGGTCGTGCGGATGATGTCGAGTTATCGAAATCGAACATCGTCATGATCGGACCAACTGGTAGTGGTAAAACGCTTCTTGCACAAACGATGGCTCGTATTCTGAATGTTCCGTTCGCAATTGCGGATGCAACAAGTTTGACAGAAGCTGGTTATGTTGGGGAAGATGTTGAAAATATTCTCTTGAAATTGATTCAAGCTGCTGATTATGATGTGGAAAAAGCAGAAAAAGGCATTATCTATATCGATGAGATTGATAAGATTGCCCGTAAATCTGAGAACCCGTCCATCACACGTGATGTGTCTGGGGAAGGGGTGCAACAAGCCCTTCTAAAAATCTTGGAAGGTACTGTGGCAAGTGTTCCGCCACAAGGTGGACGTAAACATCCACATCAAGAATTCATCCAAATCGATACGACGAACATCCTGTTCATCGTCGGTGGTGCGTTTGATGGAATCGATCAATCAATCAAACGTCGTCTCGGTAAAAAAGTCATTGGATTCGGAAACGATTCAGAAAACCGTAACCTGACGCAAAAAGAAATTCTTGCAGCAGCCTTACCGGAAGACTTACAAAAATTTGGATTGATTCCAGAATTCATCGGTCGTTTGCCTGTCATGGCGACACTTGAACCATTGGATGAAGAGGCACTCGTTCAAATTTTGACGAAACCTAAAAATGCATTGATTAAACAATACAAAAAAATGCTTCAACTGGATGATGTCGAACTCGACTTCACAGAAGATGCACTCGTTGAAATTGCTAAACTTGCGATTGAACGGAAAACAGGAGCACGTGGTCTTCGTTCGATTATCGAAGAAACGATGCTTGATATTATGTTTGAAATACCATCACGCGAAGATATCGCAAAAGTCGTCATCACAGCAGAGACGCTGACGGGTAAACGCGGTCCGACGCTTGAGTTGAAAGATGGTACAATTGAACAAGGCAAAGAAAAAGAAACGGCGTAACACCGTGACAAATCGGCTCGGAGGCTACTTGTACGCCTTTCCGAGTCTTTTTGTTTAGGAGGAGATTTTTGATGAAGACAAAACAATATCCATTATTGCCACTACGTGGCGTCGTGGCTTATCCATTAATCGGATTGACAATTGATGTCGGGCGTCCTGTCTCGCTGAAAGCATTGCTTGCCTCGAAAGAACATGAGATTGATTTAGTCGTCGTCACGCAACGGGATCCGGAAGCAGAACCATCCGTTGACGGACTGCATACGATCGGCACGCTTGTTCAAATCGCGAAAATGAGTGAACTTGGAAATGATACGGTCCGGGTGCGTGTCATCGGGAAAGAACGTGTCCGGATTGATCAAGTCACGGAAACGGACGAAGGGTATCAAGCGAACATCGAACCGATTGAAAAAGCAGATATCAAAGGGGCGAAACAAGAAGCGCTCGTTCGTTTGATTAAGGAACAGTTTGGTCAGTTGGTGTCACGGATTAAAGGGATCGGCACGGATGAGCGTCGTCGTTTTGAAACTTATGAACGTCTAGATTCATTGACGGATTATATCGCTTCTAAACTACCGATCGACATTGCGAAAAAACAAGAATTCCTGGAAGAAAATGATCCGGTCGAGCGCGGCGTCATGTTGCTCGATGTCATGAAGCATGAGTACGAGGTCGTTGAACTCGAACGGGAAATGCGGGAACGGACGAAAAAAACAATCGAACAATCACAACGGGAATATTACTTGCGGGAACAGCTGAAGACGATTCAGCAAGAACTTGGTGGAGAAGCAGTTTCGGCCGAAAGTGATGCTGTTAAGTACAAGGAAAAACTAGCGATGCTCGATTTGTCGGAGACGGCAGTCCTGAACATTGAAAAAGAAATCAACCGTCTTGCTGTAGTTCCGGCAACGAGTCCTGAACACGGTGTTATCCGAAATTATTTGGAATGGTTCTTTTCCCTTCCTTGGAATGAAGCGACGGATGATTTCTTAAATGTCGAAGCTGCATCGGAACAGTTAGATGAAGATCATTATGGACTGGAGAAAGTCAAAGAACGGATTTTGGAATACTTGGCGGTGCGGCAGTTGACGGATTCGTTACGCGGACCGATTTTGTGTCTAGCCGGCCCTCCGGGAGTCGGGAAAACTTCGCTCGCCCGGTCCATCGCGACAGCGCTTGAACGGAAATTTGTTCGTGTCTCGCTTGGCGGAGTCAGGGACGAAGCTGAAATCCGTGGTCATCGCCGGACGTACATCGGAGCAATGCCGGGTCGTGTCATCCGTGGTTTGAAACAAGCGGGAACGAATAATCCCGTCTTCCTGCTCGATGAAATTGATAAAATGTCCAATGATTTCCGAGGTGATCCTTCTTCAGCAATGCTTGAAGTGCTTGATCCGGAACAAAACAACAGTTTTTCCGATCACTATATCGAAGAACCGTTTGATTTATCAAACGTCTTGTTCATTGCGACAGCCAATGATGTCTCAAACATTCCGGGACCGTTGCTTGACCGGATGGAGTTGATTCAAATTGGTGGATACACGGAACAGGAAAAAACGGAGATCGCTATTCGTCACTTGTTATCGAAGCAAATCAAAGAACACGGTTTGAAAAAAAGTCAATTGACGGTTAAACCGGACGCTTTGCAAGAAGTCGTGCGTCGTTACACCCGCGAAGCCGGTGTCCGGAGTTTAGAGCGCGTTATCGGTGCCTTGTGCCGGAAAGCGGCGAAACAAATTGCAATGGGTGAAAAGAAACGGGTTACCGTCACAAAACGGAATTTACCGGACTTTTTAGGAAAACCAATTTACCGCTACGGTCAAAGTGAGCTTGAAGATACGATTGGCGCCGTGACCGGTTTAGCGTATACTGCATTTGGGGGCGATACGTTGACCATTGAGGTCAGTCTCGCTCCAGGTAAAGGGAAATTGCAGTTAACGGGGAAATTAGGAGATGTCATGCAAGAGTCGGCGCAGACGGCACACAGCTTTGTCCGTGCCAATGCAGCGGAGTTCAAAATTGATCCTGATTTTTATGAGACACAAGATATTCATATTCACGTTCCGGAAGGGGCTGTTCCGAAAGACGGTCCTTCTGCCGGGATCACGATTGCGACAGCTCTGATATCAGCGTTGACGAAACGACCGGTCCGGCGTGATGTCGGGATGACGGGAGAGATCACGTTACGAGGACGTGTCTTGCCGATTGGTGGTCTGAAAGAGAAGTCACTCGCGGCGCATCGTGCCGGTCTGACAACGATTTTGATGCCGCAAGACAATACTCGTGATATCGATGACATCCCGGAAACGGTTCGGGATGGTATTCGCTTCATACCGGTCGCGACAATGGATCAAGTGCTCGAACATGCATTAAAAGGAGAGTAACATGAAAATTTATAAAGCAGATTTTATTACGAGTGGTGTCAATCCGGAGCATTATCCGGAACCGCTCCTTCCAGAGGTGGCGTTGGCCGGACGATCGAACGTCGGGAAATCGTCGTTCATCAATAAGCTTGTCCAGCGTAAAGCGCTCGCACGCACATCATCTAAACCGGGGAAAACACAGACCTTAAACTTCTTTAACATCAATGATGAAGTCATGTTCGTCGATGTCCCGGGTTACGGATATGCGAAAGTTTCAAAAACGGAACGCGAAGCATGGGGCAAGATGATGGAGAAATATTTCACGACGCGTGAAATTTTAAAAGGCGTCGTTCTCCTCGTCGATATTCGTCATGAACCTTCAGCGGATGATGTCATTATGTATGATTTTCTGAAGTATTATGATTTATCAGTAATCGTCGTGGCGACGAAACTGGATAAAATTAAGCGGAGTCAGCGTGACAAACACATCGCGGCCGTTAAGCGAAAGCTTCAATTTGACGGGCAAGATACGTTCATTCCGTTTTCATCGGAAACGGGTGAAGGTGTCGATGCAGCATGGGAAGCGATTTATCGTCATTTATGATTGAATTAAAAGGAAACTTGTTCTTTTGGGGACAAGTTTCTTTTTTTAAGTGTCTTCTAGACTTTAAAAATCTTTACATACCAAAAAATCAGTATGAATTTCGAAAAAGAAAGACGGGACACGTCAAATAAGTTAAAATAAACAGCATAAAAATGAATAAATGTGAAATTGTAGGAGGACTGTGCGTGGATTTACTTCGAAATAAATGGTTTAAAGCATTACTCTGGATTTTGACAATCTTTTTGGTGATTTGGGTCGGAACAAAAATTTCCTTCCTGTTCCAACCGATCAAAGTCATGCTCGCTTTAATTTTCCCGCCGTTGATCATTGCCGGAATTTTTTATTACTTTACGCTCGGTATCGTCGATATGCTTCAAAAACGAGTGAAAAAACGCGGATTAGCCGTCTTAATCGTTTTAGTCGGTTTCCTCGGTATCATCACGATTGCAGTCGCATCGCTCGGTCCGATTCTGGTCGAGCAAGTTTCGGATTTCGTGACGAGTATTCCGAACTTGGTCGTCGAACTGCGTGATCAAACGTTGAATCTCCGGGATCAATTAATGAACAACCGGCTCATCTCCAATTGGGTACATGAGAATACGGCGTTGTTTGATTCGTGGACAAACGAAGCAACATCATATATCGGGACGCTGTTCAAGTCTGTTTCGACGTCTGTCGGAACCATCTTCAATGTCATTTCTTCAACAGTCTTGATCATCGTATTGGTTCCGTTCATTTTGGTCTATATGTTGCTAGACGGCTATAAGTTCCCGAACTCCGTCGTCAAGTTGTTGCCGAAAAGCTACGAGACGGAAACACGGAAGATTCTTCACGATATGCACGTGACGGTCAAACATTACGTCAACGGTCAAGTCATCGTGTCGTTGTGTGTCGGCTTGATGTCGCTGATTGGTTTCTTCATCGCAGATATCCAGTACGCGTTACTACTGGCCTTGTTCTGTACGGTCACGAACATCATTCCTTATCTTGGACCTTACATCGGAGCTGTCCCTGCGGTCATCGTCGGTTTCATCGATGATCCGATCAAGGCGCTGTATGCGATCATCACGATTGTCGTCGCCCAGCAGATTGAATCGAATTTGATTTCTCCGTACGTTCAGGGGAAAACATTGAAGGTGCATCCGCTGACGATCATCATCGTCTTACTCGTCGCCGGGAAAATCGGCGGAATCATCGGTGTCATTCTCGCTGTCCCGACGTATGCCGTCACCAAAGTTGTTGTCCAAAACATCGCTCGGATTTATCAATTGCGACAACAAAAATTTGATTTACAAACGGAAGAATCCGTAATTATCACCGATTCGACCAAATAAAACCATAACCCTCTGCTGACGATAAAAGCAGAGGGTTTGTACTTTGTCGTGGAGAGGGATATGGTAAGAAGATAAGTTTCACAACTTCGACTCATTTTAGTTTATAAATTGATTGGAATCTTTTTTATAATGGTTATAATGTAGAGTAGAGAACGAAAGATAGATGAGAATGAAATCTTTGGACGTAAGGGGTAGAGCGCATGCATATCGTAGTTGTCGGTTTAAATAATAAGACGGCGCCTGTATCAATCCGCGAACAAGTCTCATTTGGGGAACATGAGATGAAGGGAGCGGTCGTTGCGCTACGTGACGAAAAAAGTATTTTCGAGAGTGTCATCGTTTCGACATGCAACCGAACGGAATTATATGTCGTCACAGATCAACCGCATACAGGCCGTTATTATACAAAACGTTTTCTGGCGAATTGGTTTGGTTTGACGATGGAAGAATTAGAGCCTTATTTGTTCATCCATGAGGGATTTGACGCGATGAAACATCTCTTCCGGGTCACAAGTGGACTTGATTCGATGATCGTCGGGGAAACACAGATTTTAGGTCAAGTGAAGACAAGTTTCTTCACGGCACAAAAACTCGAAACGACAGGAACGGTCTTCAATAAATTGTTCAAAGAAGCCGTTACACTTGCGAAACGGGCACATGCCGAAACGGGAATCGGTGAAAACGCGGTTTCGGTCAGTGCGGCTGCCGTAACGTTAGCAGAACAGTTGCTTGGATCGCTTGAAGATAAATCAATCGTCGTCATTGGTGCAGGCGAGACCGGTGAATTGACGACATTGAACTTATATGAAGCAGGTGCGCGCGACATTACGGTCTTTAACCGGACACTCGCCAAAGCCGAAGAAGTGGCGAATCGTTTCGAAGGATCCGCACATTCGATTAATGAAATGCAATGCGGTCTGCTTCGGGCTGACATCGTTATTTCTTCAACCGGAGCCAAACGAGCCATCATTAAACGGGAAGATATTGCTGCGGCACAGCTGTTCCGGAGCGAGCGTCCGTTTCTATTGATTGATATCGCGGTTCCACGCGATATCGAGCCGACAGCAGGAGACCTGCCGGGTGTCCATTTATACGATGTCGATGATTTGACGTCGATCGTGCAACAAAACATGGCGGAACGAATGAAAGAAGCCGCAAAAATCGAACGTCGGATTGAGGCCGCAATTGCTGAGTTTGAAGGTTGGATGACAACACTTGGTGTCGTTCCGATCATTACCGAACTGCGTGATCAATCGCTTAAAATTCAGCAAGAGACGATGCAAAGCCTGGAACGGAAGTTACCGAACATGACGAATCGGGAAAAAACCGTTATTGGAAAACACATGAAATCGATCATCAACCAACTGCTTCGTGAGCCGCTGTCGTACATCAAAGACGCGGCAGCAAAACCGGATGCCGAGCAACGGATTGCTCAGTTCATGGATACGTTTGCATTAGACGAAGAACTGTTTGACGGTGGCGTCGAGGAAATGGTATTACAAGACGAACCAGCAGCTGAACGTAAAGCTGTGAATCGATGAACATAGACCGAATTGTGTTACAATAGAAAAGCATGGGGCGGACTTGTGCCGCCCCTTTATTATTGTACAGGGGGATTTCAGCATGCGAAAAATCATAGTAGGTTCACGTAGTTCAAAACTTGCGATGACTCAAACGAAGTGGGTTATCGAACAATTGAAACAAGCAGGTGCACCATACGAATTCGAAATCAAGAACATCATCACGAAGGGTGACCGCATCCTTGACGTGACACTATCTAAAGTCGGTGGTAAAGGATTGTTTGTTAAAGAAATCGAACAACAGATGATTGACGAAGACATTGATTTTGCTGTGCATAGCATGAAGGATCTCCCGTCTGAATTACCGGCAGGGCTCATCATCGGTGCGACTCCCGCCCGTGTAGATGCACGAGATGCGTTGATTACGACGACGGGTGGCGGACTGGACTCACTTCCGGAAGGGGCAATTGTTGGAACGAGCAGCTTACGCCGCGGTTCTCAATTACTCAAACTGCGTCCGGATTTAAAAATCGAATCCATTCGCGGCAATATCGACACACGTCTTGAAAAGCTGAAGACAGGACCGTTTGACGGCATCCTGCTTGCTGCTGCCGGCCTGCAACGAATGGGTTGGTCGGATGAGACCGTTTCCGAATATCTTTCGACTGACGATATGATTCCGGCGGTTGGACAAGGGATTTTAGCAATTGAATGCCGGGCGGACGATCAAGAAGTACGCGACTTGTTGAATTTGATCCACGATCAGATGACAGAAAAAGTAGCCTTTGCGGAACGTTCTTTCTTGGCAGCAATCGAAGGAAGCTGTCATGTTCCTGTCGGTGGATTTGCGACGATCAATGAAGATTTATCAACGACACTTGTCGGTTTCCTTGGTTCAGTGGACGGACAACAAATTTTGCTTGAACGAGAAACATCACTTGATCCGATGCAACTCGGTCAAATGGTAGCAACACGTCTTCTTGATGCGGGTGGTCGTGAAATTCTCGCTTCTTTACCGGATGATCTTTAAGCAACTTGTCTTGACAGGGAGTCGTCGACCAACTGTAGAGCAGGTGGCGCGATTAGCGGAACAACAAATCGAAGTCGTTTATCATCCGGTCATCAAAACGATTCCCGTCGCGTTTCACTTACCGACAGAACTAGATTGGCTGATCGTGACGAGCCCGACAGGCGTCGAACGCATCCAGTCGGAGCTCCCTTCCTTGCAGGACACAAAGATTGCAGTGGTCGGATCGAAAACGGCGGCGGCATTAATCAAACAGGGACGAACACCTGATTTTATACCATCGGCTTTTACAGGGGATGTGCTGGTCGAAGAATTACGACCGCTGCTTCAAGCGGGACAACGCATTTGCTTTGCCCGCGGAAACCGGTCGCGTCAAGAACCGCTCGAACGATTAAGAAACGCCGTTGCGGCTGAAGTGTTGGAAGTCATCACATACGAAACGAAGTTACGGGTGATTCCACCTGATGTATTGCAACGTGCTACGTATATTGGTTTACAAAGTCCTTCAGCTGTCGAAGCGATTGCGCCGCTTTGCAAAGAAACGACCGCAACCTATGTGACGATCGGACCAATCACCGAGCAAGCCGCTCGACGATCTGGTTTGGCACCGCTTTTGGTCGCTGACATCTATACACTCGATGGACTGATTGACTGTATTTTAGAGGAGGAACTGTTATGAATACATTAGAATTCGCACGCCACCGCCGCTTACGGAATACCGCGTCATTACGCTCACTCGTCCGGGAAAATCATCTGCACAAATCGGATTTGATTTATCCGCTGTTTATTGCAGAAGGGGACGATATCAAACGGGAAGTCAGCTCGATGCCCGGTGTGTTTAACCTTTCGCTCGATCATCTGGAAGCTGAAATCAAAGAAGTGGTTGAACTCGGTATCGAGTCCGTCATCTTGTTTGGTGTTCCGCACGATCATTTAAAAGATGAGCAAGGAACAGGAGCGTTTCATGATCACGGGATCGTGCAAGAAGCAACACGACTCGTTAAAAAGGTCGCACCACAACTGACGGTCATTGCAGATACTTGTTTATGTGAATACACGTCAACAGGCCACTGCGGTATCGTTGCTGACGGAACCGTTGATAATGATGCATCGCTTCCGTTGCATGTCCAAACAGCTGTGTCACAAGCACGTGCCGGTGCAGACATCATCGCGCCGTCTTCGATGATGGACGGATTCGTGGCAGCCATTCGTCAGGGACTTGATGAAAATGGCTTCAGCCATATCCCGGTCATGAGTTACGGGGTCAAATATGCTTCCGCTTATTACGGACCGTTCCGTGACGCAGCCAATTCAGCACCGGGCGAAGGGGACCGTAAAGGTTACCAAATGGATCCTGCCAACCGCCGCGAAGCATTCCGGGAGGCGACAGCCGATGTCGATCAAGGAGCAGACTTCATGATCGTCAAACCGGCACTTGCCTTTATGGATATTATCCGTGACGTCCGCGAACGCGTCGAGTTACCAATCGTCGCTTACAACGTATCGGGTGAATATGCAATGGTCAAAGCCGCTGCGTTAAACGGCTGGATTGACGAGGAACGGATTGTCATGGAAACGATGCTTGGTTTCAAACGAGCAGGCGCTGATTTAATCATTACGTATTTTGCAAAAGACATCTGTCATTACTTGGAGGGGACAAAATGAGCCTGATTAATCAAAACTCAAAATCAAAAGCCGCTTTTGAACGGGCGTTACCGTTGATGCCGGGTGGTGTCAACAGCCCGGTGCGTGCCTATAAATCAGTCGGGATGTCACCAATTTTTGCTGAGCGGGCAAAAGGTTCGCGACTTTACGATATCGATGGCAAAGAATATATCGACTATGTCTTGTCGTGGGGACCGATGATTCTTGGTCATGCCGATCCAATCGTGACGGCAGCGATTCAAGAACAAGCGACACGCGGATGGAGTTACGGGACACCGACAGAAATTGAGTCAGCGATGGCAGAAGTCGTCATCAGCCGTGTGCCGTCGGTCGAAGTCGTCCGGATGGTCAACTCGGGTACAGAAGCGACGATGGCGGCACTTCGCCTTGCACGCGGATATACAGGGAAAACGAAAATCCTGAAGTTCGAAGGCTGTTACCACGGTCATGGCGATTCGCTTTTGATTAAAGCAGGATCGGGCGTGGCGACACTTGGTTTACCGGATTCACCCGGTGTTCCGGCACAAATCGCCAGCATGACGTTAACTGTTCCGTACAATGACATGGACGCAGTCCGGATTGCCTTTGAAAAACACGGCGACGACATCGCGGGTGTCATCGTGGAGCCGGCAGCCGGAAATATGGGCTTTGTCCCACCGCAGCCGGGCTTCCTCGAAGGATTACGCGACATCACGGAACAATACGGGACACTCTTGATTTTTGATGAAGTCATGACTGGTTTCCGGGTTGGCTTCAACTGTGCCCAAGGATACTTTGGTGTCACACCGGATATTACGTGCCTCGGGAAAGTCATCGGCGGCGGCATGCCGGTCGGTGCTTACGGTGGTCGTCGCGACATCATGGAACAAATTGCGCCGCAAGGTCCGATTTACCAAGCCGGTACACTATCCGGTAACCCACTGGCGATGACAGCGGGGCTCGCGACACTGACGCAACTGAAGCCGGAGCATTACGAAGAGTTTGACCGGAAAGCCGGTCGACTGGCGGAAGGGTATCTCGCAGCAGCGGCGAAATATAACATTCCGTTAACGACGAACCGGGCGGGTGCGATGTTTGGTGTCTTCTTTACCAATCAGCCGGTCACGAACTTCGAACAAGCGAAAACATCGAATCTTGAGATGTTCCGTTCGTATTATCAAAAGATGGCAGCACGCGGTGTCTTCTTACCACCATCACAATTTGAAGGTCTCTTCTTGTCGACCGTTCATACGGACGAAGACATCGAACAGACGCTTGCAGCGGTTGAGCTGACGTTCAAAGAATTACAACTCGAATTTAATCGTTAAGCAGTTCTTGACGAGTCACGGACGTCTCGGATAAAATAAGGAAAGAATAATTTGGAAAACAGCGATGACGGGAAGAGTAGTCGAGAAACGAACTGTTATGAGAGAACACATCCATGGCTGAGAGATGTGACAGGACGTCCTGATGAAGGTCACCCCACGAGCTGGTCTCGTAAGCAACAGCAAGCGAGATCCGGATTGCCGCACGTTACGCGGGCTAGAGGGCACTCTGTAAAGAGTGAACTAAGGTGGTACCGCGGAAGAGCAACGGCTTCTTTCGTCCTTAGATGAGGACGAGAGAAGCCGTTTTTATTATGGATTAAAGGAGCGATTTAGATGCAGGAATTATCAATGCCAACAAAGTACGATCCGCAAGCAACAGAGGAAAAATGGTACGACTTTTGGATGAAAGGGGAATACTTCAAAGCCGATCAAGACCCGGAAAAAGCACCGTATACGATTGTCATCCCCCCGCCAAACGTTACCGGGAAATTACACCTCGGTCACGCTTGGGATACGACACTCCAAGATATGCTGACACGAATGAAACGGATGCAAGGCTTTGACGTCTTGTACCTGCCAGGGATGGACCATGCCGGAATCGCGACGCAAGCAAAAGTCGAACAGAAACTCCGGGCAGAAGGCAAGTCACGCCTTGAGATGGGACGCGAAAAGTTCCTGGAACAATCGTGGGCCTGGAAAGAAGAATACGCCTCAACGATCCGTGAACAGTGGTCAAAACTCGGACTCGGGCTCGATTATTCACGGGAACGGTTTACACTCGATGAAGGATTGTCGGAAGCGGTTCAAGAAGTGTTCGTTAAATTATACGAAAAAGGCTTGATCTACCGTGGCGAATACATCGTCAACTGGGATCCAGCGACGAAAACAGCGATCTCGGACATCGAGGTCATCTATAAAGACATCGAAGGTGCCTTCTATCACTTCAGTTATCCGTTGACGGATGGATCAGGTCACGTCGAACTGGCGACGACACGTCCGGAAACGATGCTTGGGGATACGGCGATTGCGGTCAATCCGAAAGACGAGCGTTATGCGCACCTGGTCGGAAAAACGATCACGTTACCGATCGTCGGACGGGAAATTCCGATTGTCGCCGATGAGTACGTCGACATGGAATTCGGAACAGGGGTTGTGAAAATCACGCCAGCCCACGATCCAAATGACTTCGAAGTCGGAAACCGTCATGATCTACCACGTGTCCTTGTCATGAATGAAGACGGAACGATGAACGAAAATGCAGGGAAATATGAAGGCATGGATCGTTTTGAATGCCGCAAGCAAATCGTTGAAGATCTGAAAGAGTCAGGTGTTTTGATCAAGGTCGAACCGCATCTGCATTCCGTCGGTCACTCCGAGCGGTCGGATGCTATCGTCGAACCGTACTTGTCGCTCCAGTGGTTCGTCAAAATGGAGCCGCTTGCTGAAAAAGCACTGCACGAGCAACAAGGGGAAGACAAAATCAACTTCATTCCACAACGTTTTGAAAACACGTATGTCCGCTGGATGGAAAACATCCGCGACTGGTGTGTCAGCCGTCAGCTCTGGTGGGGTCACCGGATTCCGGCTTGGTACCATAAAGAAACGGGCGAAGTCTACGTCGGCAAAGAAGCACCGGCTGACATCGAAAACTGGGAACAAGACAATGATGTGCTTGATACATGGTTCTCTTCAGCGCTCTGGCCGTTCTCGACGATGGGTTGGCCGAACGAAGGCGCAGCTGATTATCAGAAGTACTTCCCAACGTCAACACTCGTAACAGGTTATGATATCATCGCTTTCTGGGTCTCACGGATGATCTTCCAATCGTATGAATTCACAGGCGAACGTCCATTCAACGATGTACTGATTCACGGTTTGATTCGCGACTCAGAAGGACGGAAAATGTCGAAGTCACTCGGTAACGGGATTGATCCGATGGATGTCATCGAAAAATATGGTGCGGATTCGCTCCGTTGGTTCTTAACGACCGGTTCAACACCAGGAAACGATTTACGTTTCTACTGGGAGAAAATCGAAGCGACATGGAACTTCTCGAACAAATTGTGGAACGCAAGCCGTTTTGCCTTGATGAACATGGATGGACTGACACACGATCAAATTGACCTGTCAGGCGAGAAATCACTTGCCGATCAATGGATTCTGACACGTCTGAACACGACGATTGATGATGTGACGCGTCTGTCGGACAAATACGAGTTTGGTGAAGCCGGTCGTGTCCTCTATCACTTCATTTGGGAAGACTTCTGTAACTGGTACATCGAGATGGCGAAGTTACCGTTAAACGGTGAGGACGAAGCAGCCAAATTGACGACGCGTTCGATTCTTGCCTATACGCTGGATCAAATCATGCGTCTGATGCATCCGTTCATGCCGTTCATCACGGAAGAAATCTGGCAGCATCTACCGCATGAAGGTGAAACCGTCACACGTGCCGCATGGCCGACACGGAACGATTCACTGGACTTCCCAAAAGCTGTTCCGGCATTTGAAGCCGTTCAGAACGTCATCCGTTCAGTCCGAAATATTCGGGCGGAAGTGAACGCGCCGATGTCGAAACAAATCCAGTTGATGATTTCAACGAGTGACGATCAAGTCCAGCACGATTTAGAAACAAATCTGTCGTACTTGAAAAAATTCACGAATGCGTCTGAATTACTTGTTGAACGCAATATGACGGCACCAGAAAAAGCGATGAGTGCGATCGTCACGGGAGCGGAATTGTTCATTCCGTTGGCTGATTTGATCAACATCGAAGAAGAAATCGCTCGTCTGAACAAAGAACTCGTCAAGTATACAAAAGAAGTCGAACGGGTCGAGAAAAAACTCAACAATCCAGGCTTCGTCGGAAAAGCTCCGGCACACGTCATTGAAGAAGAACAAGCAAAAGCACAAGACTATAAAGAGAAACAGGCGGCAGTTGAAGTCCGGATCAGCGAACTCGCAAAATAATCTTAAAAGTGGCTCAAGTTTTCTTGAGTCACTTTTTTTGAAGGAGTGAAGCAAGCGTGAGAACACGAGAAGATGTGCTCGAATGGTTATCGGCGTTACTGGCATTTGGCATCAAACCGGGACTGAGTCGGATGGAAGCATTACTGACGGAACTGGGAATCGATCCGGATACGATTTCGACGGTTCATGTCGCGGGAACGAACGGCAAAGGATCGACGGTCGCTTTTTTGCGCGAGATGGGAGTAGCGCAAGGACTGCGGATTGGAACTTTTACGTCACCGTATATCATTCAGTTTGAAGAACGAATCATGTTGAACGGTGTACCGATCAGTGAAGCGGATTTGGTGGAGGCGGCCGTTGCTGTCCAGAAAGCGATCGCGAATATCGATTCAACGGTCGGGACTGTGACGGAATTCGAAGCCTTGACGGCACTCGCTTTTTATCATTTTAGTCACGTCCGTCCTGATTTCGTCATTTATGAAGTCGGACTCGGTGGTTTGTATGATTCGACGAATGTCCTAAAACAACCGAAAGCTGCAATCATCACCTCGATCGGTCACGATCACCAAGCCATCCTCGGAGATACGCTCCAAGAGATTGCCTTACAAAAATTCGGTATCATCAAGCAAGGAACGATGGTTATCGCAGGGAAGTTGCAGGAAGAATTGACGGTCCCGTTAATGGCTTATTGTGGCGATCGACAAGCAAATCTGGCCTGGAGTCAGGAAGTGATCCGGGATTACCGCCTGAGTGAAGCGGGGACATGGGCAACCTATGAAGGCGTTCCCGAGACACGTCTTGGACTCGAAGGTATACATCAAGTCCACAATGCGGCCAATGCCGTCGTCTGTGCAAAACAACTCGGTTGGTCAAAGACCGCCATCCGGCGCGGATTGCGGAATGCGACACATCCAGGACGATTTGAAATCATTTCCCGAAAGCCGCGGATTATTTTAGACGGTGCGCATAATCCGGAAGGCGTGACGGCACTTGTCGAACGTTTAAAGGAAGAGACAAAACCTGTCATTGTCTTGTGCTCGATCTTACGGGATAAAGACCGAGAAGCAATGCTAAACCAATTGCGGGAAGTGACGCAAGACATCTATGAGACGACGTTTGATTTTCCGCGGGCGCGGACGTTAGAAGAACTAAACGCAAACGGAGCGAATGTGACAGATATCGAGTCTTTTTTCAGTGAGAATGACACGGTCGATAAAACACGGATTGTGACAGGCTCTCTTTATTTCATCAGTACTGTCCGCACATTACTGACGGCACAGTCTTTTACAAAAAAGGGGAAACGGTAAAAGAACTTGTATACTAAGGTTGGGGGAATTTATTCCCAAATGTTACGATCTTACGACGAGGAGACGATGAAGATGAAGCGTTTAGCACGTCTATTTATAGTCAGTCTGTTGATCTTTACCAGCTTTACGTATATACAACCACCACATACAAAGGCGGCAAATGGTGAAAAGTTTAAAATTCTGGAAATCCGTGACGATTGGTCAACGACGAACCGGATTGATCCGAATACAGTGATTTCTTCGATGTTAACCGAACTGAAGCCTGATCAGTATGATATTAAAATGATGACGGTCAAGGAACTGAATGCGTCACGTTTTCCGCTTGACGGGGCGTTTGATGCAATCGTTTTTGATCCATCTGTATTTTCGGGAACAGACCGTTATTCGGTGACTATTTCTGATGCGAAAAAAAATCATAATACAAGTAAGATTGAAAATGATATTACGAAGTTAAAGGCGAATGAGATCAACAATGCTTACATCAAAAAAGGATTACCTGTCTTCTTACATCAAGATGTTCTGACGCATGCATCAAGTAACTTTACATCGGTGTTTAAAGGTGTACCGACGTATACAGACCTTTCAAGTGTTATCACGAGATTAAAGACATCTAAAATTATTCGCCCTCGACTAGAAGGCGTATCGGTTCAACAAAAAGGAACGGCATTAACAAAAATTGACAAAGGAACTACAGCCGTTCCAAACGTCCCGATTGATTTTGCGTACACGACGAGTGCTGAAAATACGAATCAACTTGTTCAACTCTACATTGATTTTGACAGTAACGATCAATTTGAAGAGTCGGAAAAAGTCGACGAAAAACCAGCAGGGAAAACGGGTACACTAAGCTATAATTTTGACGCGCCAAGTTATACCGGTCCACGGAACTGGATGATTCGTGTCTCAAGCAGTGATGGCTTGACGGACTATAAAACCGGCAGTTTCTTAATGAAGGATCAGGTCGCGGAAGCGAAAATTCTCCAAGTGACTCGGAGCGGAGCGACCGGTTCAATCAACGGATTTATGAATTCGGGAACGTTGTTAAAACAAGACGGTTTTTATAATTTTAATGTAGAAGTAACTGACTCTGCAAAATTTTCTTCAGATTATGCGAACGTTGATTTGAATTCTAAGTATGATTTGTTGATATTTGGTTTTCAAGATTCGTATGGAGCGGCATCGTTAAGTGATTCTGCATCAAATAAAATTCTTGATTTTACAAATACTGGACAAGGATTAATGTTGTCCCACGATACGATTTTTAGACCAAGTCAATCGTCAAACCCAGAGTTGTTCTGGGAAAAAAAGTTTGCCGGACTTGCCGGACAGAAAAACTTTACGAACATGGGCTACGGAGCACCTCAGACATCAGGACAAGCCGTTAAACAAAACGAAGGGGTTATGACGTCTTATCCCTTTACATTAGGAAATAACGTCCAGATTGCGACGACCCACAATCAATATTTTGGTTTGGACTTAGAGCAACCTGATTTGATTCCGTGGTACAACATTCGTGAGAACAGTGTCACTTCCGCGAACCAAGCGGCAGGACGAACAATTGGTGACGCTCGAAACCACTACTATATGTATACAAAAGGGAATGTTACGTATTCCGGTGCCGGTCATACGTCGACGTTTAACCAGCAACAGGAAAAAGAACTGTTTTCGAATACGATGTACCGCGCCTTTATCGGTGCGAACCATAAACCGTTAATCAAAAATGTTTTACCGAATAACCAAGCGAGTTATTTGAATAACGAACCACTTACAATCTCCTATCAAGTGAATGATTATGATCTACGTGATCGTGTACTCAAAACACGTATTTATATTGATAATGAAAAAGTATATGACAATGATAAATTAAAAAATAATTCGTTTGTCAGTGAAACGTTCACAGGAAAACTGGCGGGTAAGACAACGGCGGTGATCCGGATTGAAGCAGAGGATCAACGTGGGGCGAAAACGATTGAGACACGGACGATTCAAGTTGTTCAACCAGCAGCTTCTTCACCGTTTACACTGTCGCGTTCGATTGATCCAACAACGATTCCTCAAGGGGAGATGGCTACAATCACGTATACGATTAAACCCGATCCAATCTCCCGGACGTATGCGATTGGCGATAACGTCACTGCCAATGAACCGTACGTCGTCAAGATGGAAAATATTAAGTTTAAAGAACAGTTCCCGAGTAACCTTGAAATCGTCTCTGCTACTGGAATCGAGGATGTCAGTATTACAAATCAAAATTTATCTGGCTCCTTTAAAGGGATTGAATATCGGGAAGACACGAGTTTAGGCAAGTGGGTTTCGAACCAAAAAGAAATTACGTTCAAAGTGGTTGTTCGGGCTAAAGAAAACAGCGGAACGTACTCATTGGATAAAAAGAATAACACGTTGACATCCATGAAAAACGTATACCGATCGAATTCGACGAGTGATCGATTTACAAGTGTGGCGAATGACGTCCAGTCATTCCAAGTACTGGGGTATGCGTTATCCAATCGGTATGCAACGGAAGCGAAGATTTCTCCGGTTCGGATCGATCTCAATACACCGTCTTACAAAATTCTACCTGAGATTGGACCTGCCGGCAGCCAGTACGGCACATTAAAATGGTCGATTGCAGATACGAGTATTGCGACCATCAACCAAGAAGGAATCATCGTTCCGAAAAAAATCGGTACGACCGATATAAAATTGATTGTTCCTGTCGCAAACGGAAAAGAACTTGTCACAACGTCTAAGTTGACTGTCAATGATGTGTTTGGCGGACTGATTGTAAAAGATGTTCCGAATGTGATATATGTAGGGCAAAACAAAACAATGACCGGAGACGCCATCATGTTATCCGGTACGGATGCACCTATTAAATGGATCATTACAAACCCGACAGCTGTCGATTCAAAAGGAAACGATACGGACTCATTAACTTTAAAAGGTATGAAGCCGGGCATCTTGACGGTACAAGCAGTTGTACCGGCGACAGCAGGCAGTACAACGTATTTGGCACAATCACAAGTGTATTCGATTGAAGTGAAAGTACCGGAGCTGTCTGTTAATCCGACCAATCTGGAACTATGGGCTGGGACAACACAAAATGTGACAGCATCGTTTGCACCAGATATCCGTTTGCCGTTTATCCTTTCGAAAGTCAGCGACGCGATTGAATTAACAGCAACAGACACAGGATATACTGTCAGAGGTGTCAAAGGAACACCGGATGGACCGGTCGAAGCTGTATTGCGACTAAGTGATTTCCCGGATACTCAAGCTGTCACAAGAATTAAAGTACGCGAAAATCCATTGACCTTAACGGCAAGTGACTTGACGATGACGTTACAGGATGATCAAAAACGACCGCTTTTAAACTGGTTGCCTGCGACGACAACAGAGCGTTTTTATCGTCTCGAGATTCTGCAAGGAAAAGAATATGTGAAGACAGATCCGACTGCTCAAACATTAAAAGCACTGCGACCAGGTGTTGCACGAGTTAAGGTCACTGCTCTAAAAGAAAATAAAGACGTGTTAGAAGTGATAAAAGAAGGAACAACGGAGAAACAGCCGTTGACGACGACGTTTAAGGTCACGATATCGTCTGAAGGATCAGGATCAACAACAGAAAGCGATACGGACGTGTATTAAAAGAGGAGAAAACAACGTGACACGTAAAAAAATCATCAGCATCGTCCTTCTGATTTTAGTTGGAGTTGGAGGAGCGACGTATTTTCTTATTGATTATCGAAATCAGCAAAATTTTCAAAGCAGTCTCAAAGCAAAGGATTCGCGTGAGTTGGAACAGGCAGCTGAAGCCGTTGATTTGTCTACGAAAGAACGCAACCGTTATATTCAGCGCTTTCAAGAATCACTGGAGTATAAAAAGGCACTTGTACTGCTAGATGAAACGAGTGTAAAAAATCAAACGAACTGGTTTTATGCAGCTCAGTTTGCACCGACAGAAGTTGTAGCAGACTGGTTGGCAACCGGAGCTTCCATCAAACAAGTCAACAAGCAGGGACAAAATGTGTTGCATGTCGCAACAAGTGTAAACCGTTCGGTGGATGCGTATGCCTTACTCGTAAAAAAAGCAACGAACCGTCAATTGAATCAACAAGATCAATCGAAGCACACACCGCTTTATTATGCGACTGTTGATCAGAATGAGGAAGCGATGGAGCTGTTGCTTCAAGCGGGTGCTTCACCTGATGAAGGTGCAAATCCTCCGATTTATGAAACTGTCAAACAAAATCGCAAAGATCTGTATCAATTGTTAAAAACAAGTGGAGCAACACCGGACGAAAAAAAAGTGAAAACATTAGCTAAAAACTATGGGGCGGAAGCATTTCAATAATAAAACACGAGATTCTCTGGTATTACTGAGAGGATCTCGTGTTTTTGTTTGTCATCGGAGACGTTTTGGCGTCTCGACATAAAGTTGGACTGCACGGCTGAGCGGAAGCATGGATGTTGGATTTTTTAATACACTGGCGTCATAAGTTAAACGAAGTCTTGATTTTTCAGCATCCATTGATTTTTTTGCTTGCATCAATGTTTCAAGAGCTGTTACGTCTTGAGGAAAGCTGTTTTCCGGTAAATCAAGTGTTCCGCGATAGGCATTGACTTCGAGACTTCCTCTCGTGAAAATGCCGCCTTGAAGGTTCATCGTCGAACCGACTGAATAAATATGATTCACCTTAGGATCATCACTGTATAAAAAAGCACTCATGTTAGGTGTTGCGGTTTTCGGTGTTGAAAACTTATTAACCCGGTTGATGGTCAAACTCCCTTTACTGAGTAAAATAAGTGTGTTTTGACTCGATGAACTGGCAATACCTTGAATATTGGCATCATCAAGACGACTGGAACCTGTCGAGAACATCGTTGTCGCAAAACTGACGTTGCCTCGGATTAACAGGTTACCAAGCACAACAATCGGTCGTTTAATTTCGAGCGGTTGATCAACAGGATTTAAAGAAGAAATCGTTAAATTACCGTCGATAATCAGCGGTTCAGTAGTTGCTTTGACAATATCGTCCGTAATCGTAACCGTATTGTTTGCTAATTTTCCTGGCTGAACAAGTTGCTTATCCGTACTTAACTCGTTTAGAAAAGGACCGTCGAGCGGATATTGTTTGAGTTGCTCGTTCGGTAAATTTCTTAAATAAGCAGGCAATGTCGCAAGCGGTGTTGAACTCGGTAAAGCCAAAAAGTCATTGAGTGCAAATTCAAAATCAAAAGGAACGAGTGCATCTTTTGTTGCCAATACATCTGTTTTGACTTTCGGATCAAAAACAGTACTGTCGCAAGTGATGAAGTCACGACAGGTCAAGAGTGGTTGATCCTTTGGTTGAAAGACTTTGACTTGACCGTCAATATAGGAACGGGCTGTCTTGTCGGTGTACGTGCCCTTAACACCGTTGTAGATAAAATTAGGTGAGGCGGATACTTCCAATGGTTTACGCGAGAATACATTTCCTTGAATGCGTGGAGCACCATTTAAGATAACCTGATTATCAGAACCAAGAATGTAATATAAAAATCCCGGAATCGCAGACAGATAAACACGTTGGGCATATGTTTTTTGGACCGTCGGTTGATCACCCTTTGTTTCTTCCGCCTGTGCAGTTAAATCAAATGCTTTGACCCGGACATTCGAAGCTCCTTCGTTTAATGTCACTTTAACATTGGGCGCCGCAGTTGCCAGTTTGAGAATAATTTGATTGGTCGGATCGTTGAATAATTGCGTTGACGAACTGGAAGGATTCTCGCCTGTCGTCGTCGCAACGACTTGTTGCAGCGCAGCCACAGCTTGGTTTAATTCATTTTGTGCCGCTGATTCGACTTCAATATTCGTGCCGCGTATTTCTGTCAAACGTGTGGATTGTAAACTGATGCCAATTGTCGCGACGGCTAAAACAGAAAGGACCGTCAATGTAACTAATACAAATAGTAGAGTATAACCTTCTTCAGATTTTCGCATGGGTCGTCCTTTCTGTCTTAAAAACCAATCGTACTCGTGAGTGTTTGTTTTTCTTCTTGGTCAGTCGACTGGATCGTTAGGGTGATCGTCAAAATTCCGTGAATGACATAAATGCCGGGATATTCACCGGTTTTAATCGTGACGGTTTCCGGACGCGATAAAGTAAATGTTTTTTGCAGCGTAGTCTGCTCATTGACAGTTTCGAGCGGACCGTTATAAATGAGCGTCGACTGATTTGTTTGATGATCGGTGAATGTATACGTGACGGGTTGAATCACCGTCTCCTCTTTTTCTTGATTGGCTCGGTAAGGTATAAAACCGATGGATCGTTCCAATAAACCGGTTGATTGACTGAGACTGGGCAACGTTTTTTGATAAAAAGCGACTTCGTTGGGTTGATCGATCCGTATGGCGTCAAAACCTGTGATTTCATTTAGAATCATTCCGACGGAACTATCTGCTTCACTTCGCAGTTCACTGATGATTCCGGTTGCTTGAAAACTTTTAGTTCCGGAAATGAAGACTGTTAAGATGACAGCACTGAAAATCGCTGCAATGACGATGGCGACCAATAACTCAACGAGCGAAAATCCATTACTTCGTTGATGGAAAACTTTGATTAAGCGTCGCATTCGTGATCGATCCTTTCAAAGACGTAATAGGTTCTGGCTGCCCGTCCGGATAAACGTAGACATATAAATCCAGTAGGTTCGGATCGGTTTTCCCATTGATTCTGTGTGGTGTAACGCTGAATTTCACGTCAAATGGCAGGTTATTAATTTCTGCGTCATTGAAGATTGAATCGCAAACAGCCGATACATTACATGAAGGCGATTGGGGAGCGGGTACTTCAAAAGCACCGTTTTGATAAATAGTCAATTGAGCTTCTTCGAACAAGGTATCGAAAACAAATGGACCGGAGTCAGTTTCGAGCACTTCGCGTTCGATATAAGAAACAGCATTTTTAGCTAAATAATTGGCAAAGGTCAATTCTGTACTATTTCTGGAAGCTGAGAGCGATTGTGAAAAGATGCTGATTAAGGATACTGAAATAATGGATAAAATGGTTATACTGACTAACACTTCAATCAACGAAAAACCATGTTGCTCATCTTGCATGGACTCACCTCGTGTCTGAATCGATAGGATATTAGGATGAAAAGTATAAAAAAACGGTATGTATTCTCACATGAAGAAAGTATTTGTCAGGTAGGACTTATGTTTCATCATATTATTCATTATAATGGAAATACTAGACACCCGAAATGGTTATTTCAAACGGAAAGGAAACAGATGATGATAAATTTTAAGCGTTTTGCTGTACATACTTTACTTTTAGTGGCGTTAGTCGCCTTAATCTACGTACCTTCTTTTGCTTTGATTTCTTTTACTGGAAAAGCAACGGTTTCCGAAAACTTTTCTGATACGGCTCGAATTGGTTCTATTCCTGTCAGTGGATTGACACGAAAAGAGGCAAAACCAAAAGTTCAAGAAGCGGTCACGGCATGGTCGAAAAAAACACCTTTGACGATTGGAACCGGGGAAGATACGTTGCCTGTTCCGACAGAGTTGATTTCTTTTGACATTAACCAGTCCGTTAAAAATGCGTCCCTAAAAAAGGGAGGGGCATTGCGCGTGACATTGGATGAAGAAGCAGTTTCAGCTTACCTATCGACGCAACCTGTTACATATTCAGAAGACCAAAACAAAGCATTTAAAGAGTGGTTGATTGCTAGCAGTAAAGGTTTGGAAGACGGAAACTTTGATCCGGCCGCCACCTCGACCGCCACTAACTCGTCGGGAGAGGTCGTATCAAGCGTTACGTTTACGACACGTTCTGCATCAGAAGATCAAATGATTGAGGCTATGAGAAATGTCGACATCAAAGCCGGCCAACTGATGAATGTGAAAACATATGGCATGGACCCAATCGCAGGATCATACATCGGCAGTAAGTTATATGAATTGTTTGCAAAAACACCGTTTGAAATTGTAGAACGGATGCCGCATGACAAGTTACCGGATGACATTACACTCGGCTATGATGTCAAGATCGATGAAAAGACAGACTTTGCTGTCCGTAATACACAGTCGGTTAATTATCAAGTAGTAGCGACAAAAAATGGCAGTGATGTCACGTTGGAATTACGCGGAACATCGTTTAAAGAAACCGTTTCAGCTGTTCTTGAAGCAGAAAAAACAATTCCTTACCGCACGATTACACGCTATTCAGCCACATTATCTGCGGGAACAAGCAGTGATACTCAAGCCGGGACCGAAGGGAAGTCCATTGAATTGTACCGGGTTACGAAATCAAACAAAGGCGAAGTCAAGCGATTACTTGCTCTTGATTTTTACCGGGCGACACCTGCCATTGTGACGAAAAGCAGCCAAGAAGAAGCACCGCCTGTCGTAACGCCCGAACCTTCAGAGGAGACGACAGACGACAGTACGACGAATGACGGTACGACAGATGGAACTAACGACGAATCGACAGACGGTTCAACAGACGGCTCAACAGACGGCTCGACTGATGAAACAACTGATAACGGGACACCGACACCGGATACACCGGATCAACCATCGGCTCCTGACAAACCCGATACACCGACGACCGGTGATCCGGCATCTCCTGCCGAGGGTGAGGGTGATCCAACAGACGGCGCAGTCGGTTAACTTCATGAGAAGAAAAGAGGATGAAATATGAACTGGACAGATTTAGCGATTGAACTCGGTATCATCATCGGTCTTGCAACAATCATTTGTGGATTGATGTTTGCCATTCAAATTCCGTTTGTGAAGACAACGGTCTCGAAAGTCATTCTTTCATTGACAGCACTCCTTTTAGTCGTTGCCCTTTACTTGATTGTCAAACTAGATGGGGTGACAAATCCGTTTGTTATTGCGGGATATATCGTAACGATCTTAATCGTTGCAGCCATTACGAGTGTGGTCGATGAAAAAAAGCAAACGAAGCAGACACCTCTTGAAGACGAAGAAACATGGCACGCGGAAGGATGACGATGTAAATGGCGATGAAGCGAAAACGATTAGGTGAAATGCTGTTAGAAGAAAGTGTTGTGACGGAAGCACAAATCGAGGAAGCGTTATCCGTCAAGCGAACGGCGGAAAAACTAGGCGACACGTTGTTACGACTCGGTCATTTGACGGAACAACAATTGATTGAAGCCTTACACCACCAGTTAAAGATTCCGGTCATTCAATTGTATAACTACCCGGTCGATGTCGCCGTTACGAAGTTGATTTCAAAAGAGCTGGCGCAACGCCATACACTTGTTCCGGTTTACCGGGAAGGAAACCGGCTGTTCATCGCAATGGCAGATCCGATGGATTTGATTGCAATCGACGACTTGCGTCTTCAGACCGGTTTGATGATCGAAGTGGGACTAGCGACACGTGATGAAATCCGACGGACGATTCTCAAATATTACGATATCGATTCGTCCTTACGGGAATTGCTCGAGTCGGATGAGATGACGATTTCTGATACTTCACGTGATACAGTCACCCGGGAAGATGCACCGATTATCCGGCTTGTGAATCAAATTCTTGAAAACGGAATTTCACAGCGGGCATCCGATATCCATATGGATCCGCAAGAAACATCTTTATCCATCCGAATTCGGATTGACGGTGAACTTCGGACAGAAAATAATTATCCGAAACAAATTCAAAATATCTTAACAACACGGATTAAAGTCATGAGTGAACTTGACATTACAGAAACCCGTTTGCCGCAGGATGGACGGATTAAGTTTTTATATAATGGTGCCGCCTACGACTTCCGCGTGTCGACGTTACCGACCGTTTATGGAGAAAAAGTAGTTATCCGAATTCTCGACAGTTCAAACTCTAATATTTCCATCGCTAAAATCGGATTCAGTGAACGAAACGAGCAACAATTCCGGGAGATGTTAAAACGACCGAACGGAATTATTTTGATTACAGGACCGACCGGATCAGGAAAATCGTCAACCTTATATGGCGCGTTAAATGAATTGAATGATGAGTCGCGGAATATCATCACGGTCGAAGACCCGGTCGAGTACCAAGTCGACGGGATTAATCAGGTACAGGTCAACTCAAAAATCGGGTTGACGTTCGCCAGCGGTTTACGGTCCATCTTACGGCAGGATCCAAACGTTGTCATGGTCGGGGAAATCCGGGATATTGAGACAGCCGAAATTTCCATCCGAGCGTCACTGACCGGTCACCTGGTTCTTTCGACGTTGCACACGAATTCGGCAGTCAGTTCGATTACCCGGTTGATTGACATGGGGGTTGAGCCATTCCTTGTTGCGGCCTCGGTCACGGGATTGATTGCCCAGCGTCTTGTCCGGCGGGTCTGCCGAGACTGTGGAGAAGTCCAACCGCTGTCGAAGCGTGAATTGGAATTGTTTGAACAGGAGGGCATTGAAGCAACAAGTGTTGTTCGTGGTCGCGGTTGTTCCTCTTGTAACATGACAGGATATCGAGGACGTTTAGCCATTCAAGAAGTCGTCATGGTGGATGAAGTGTTACGTCGGATGATCATGAATCAGTCGACTGAAAGTGAAATTACGACATATGTTCGTTCACAAGGACAACAGTTACTGCTGACAGATGGGTTGACTAAAGTCGCACAAGGCATCACGACGACTGAAGAAATTCTACGGACGGTGATTTCCGAATGAGTACGATGGAACGTGCGCAAA
Organism: Exiguobacterium sp. S22-S28; assembly: GCF_043359615.1. NCBI lineage: Bacteria > Bacillati > Bacillota > Bacilli > Caryophanales > Exiguobacterium > Exiguobacterium sp. S22-S28. Next base: position 136,656 of record NZ_JBHFFC010000029.1, read on the forward strand.
TTGAGGATATTCTACGGGCTTCCAAAGAAAAAGGGGCGTCCGATGTTCATTTGACAGCAGGATCTCCTCCGGTCTTCCGAATCAATGGGGCGCTGACATCATTTGGGACAGACAAGATGAAACCTGTCATTATCGAAGGTTTTGTTCGGTCACTTATTACCGAGGAAATGTTTCTTCAATTGAAACAAGACCGGGACATTGACTTTTCGTTTGGTGTCACGGGTGTGGCACGATATCGTGTCAACTGTTTTTATCAGCGTGGGACCTTATCCATGGCCTTCCGGACGATTCCGACTGAAGTTCCAACGTTCGATAAACTCAATTTACCACCTGTCTTAAAACGGTTTTTAACGAAACCACATGGCCTTATTCTTGTGACGGGACCGACGGGATCCGGGAAATCGACCACACTTGCGGCAATGATTAATGAAATCAATCAAACGATGTATAAACGAATCATCACACTGGAAGATCCAATTGAATATTTGCATAGTCACAATAAGAGTCTAATTGATCAACGCGAAATCGGGATTGATGCTCCCCGTTTTTCAACAGGTCTTCGTTCAGCATTACGACAAGATCCGGATGTCATCTTGCTGGGTGAGATGCGTGATCTTGAGACGATTTCGACGGCCGTCACAGCCGCCGAGACGGGGCATCTCGTCTTTGCGACGGTCCATACCTCGACAGCCGCTTCAACCGTCAGTCGGATTATCGATGTCTTTCCGGCTGAGCAACAAGATCAAATTCGGGCACAGCTCGCGAATGTTTTGGCAGGGGTAGTGTCCCAACGCCTGATGCCGCGCAGTGACGGGACAGGACGTGTGGCTGCACTGGAAATCATGGTCGAGACGCCGGCAGTATCAAACTTGATTCGGACGGGCAAAGAGTATCAAATTCAATCCGTTCTACAAACCGGTAAACAATACGGAATGCAGACGATGCAAATGGCACTACAAGACTTAGTAAGTCGAGGACTGATTCCAGCATCAGCCGCGACACCTTACATATCGGGGTGAGTTAATGGCAGTTTTCATATATGAAGGTCGAACGATGACCGGGAAACGGAAAAAAGGTAAAATTACCGCTTTGACAAAACGGGAAGCGGCGGAACGGTTACGGACGGAACAAATTGCTGTGACATCCCTTGAAAAACAAGAATCCAAAGGGTTGAATACAGAAATTACATTTTTGACCGCCAAACCGAAAATCGAGCATCTTGTCATGTATGCGCGACAGTTTGCGACGCTTGTTCGGTCGGGTGTATCGATTGTCAAAGCAACCGAAATTTTGCGAAAGCAAACGGAATCCAAGCCGCTCGAACGGGCACTCGTCGAAGTTGAGGATGACTTGCGGAGCGGGATTCAATTTTCCGCGGCCATTGAAAAACATCCACGGGTATTCGATACGTTTTTCGTCAGTATGGCGATGGCCGGGGAAGCGAGCGGGAACTTGGAAGAAGCTTTGGATAATATCGTGACGCAACTTCAGAAACAGTATGAAATTAAACGAAAAGTGATTTCAGCATTGATTTACCCGGCAGTCGTCTCTGTTGTTGCGATTGGGGTTGTCGTCTTCTTGATGTTGAACGTCGTCCCGACCTTTGCTTCGATTTTTGATCAGCTCGGAAGTGAGTTGCCGTTGATCACTAAAATCGTCGTCGCTGTTTCAGACTTTTTCGTCGCCTATTGGTGGGTCTTGTTGCTTATCGTATTTGGTTTAATCGGGTTGCTTTATTTCAATTTAAAAAATGAAAGACAACGGGTCATTTTTGATCGCTTTTTATTAATGATTCCTGTTTTTGGTCCATTGATTCAAAAATCACAAATTGCCTTAATGACACGTGGCTTATCTGTTTTATTGAATGCCTCGGTTCCGATTTTAGCCTCTCTGGACATCACGGAACGCATCGTAACGAACCGTGTCATCCGTAAAGGAATTGCTGCTGCAAACGAAGCGATGTCCCGCGGGATTCCGATGCACGAGCCTTTAACGAAAAACAAACATTTCCCACCACTCGTGACGCAGATGATCGCGATCGGAGAAGAGTCCGGACGGCTCGATTCGATGCTGACAGAAGTCGCGGACTTTTATGAAACGGAAGTCGAGACGACGACGGATCGTTTGAAGTCGATCATCGAGCCGTTATTGATTGTTGTACTCGCTGTCATTGTCGGTGTCATCGTCATCGCGGTCGTCGTACCGATGTTCAAGATTTATTCCGATATTCAAGCAAGTTGACAACTGTCAAAACATTTACCTGTTGTAGAAAAAAGACATTTTCTACAAAAAATATGGTGCTACTATAATAGTATTCATCTGGACAGTATGACCTATACACCAGTCACAGGAAAAAGCATTAGGGAGGAATAATAAACATGTTAGAACGTTTAAAAGAAGTTTGGTTAGATGCCAAACAAATGCGCGATGAGCGCGGCTTGACATTGATCGAGTTACTTGTTGTTGTTGTTATTTTAGGAATCATTGCAGCGATCGCTGTCGTCGCTATCGGCGGATTGATTGAGAACTCGCGTAAAGATGCGGTCGTATCTGATGCGAAACAATTGGTTGCTGCAGCAAAACTTTATACATCTTCGAATCCGATTCAACCGGGTGAGAGCGTGAAATTAGGAATTAAAGATAATAATAATAATATCGGACCGAAAGCAGGGACTACAACTGCGCCACGCGAAGATTCACTCAGCAAATACATCGATTCGATGAAGGATGCGTTAAACTCAGATAAAGCCTACAAAGATTCATATGTAGTTGTGACTGAAAAGAATGGTAGTTACACGTATGAAGTTACATTGGCAAGTCAGTCTGCGGATTACACGTATTTCACTAAAAAATCACCGGATGATCTGAAACGTTCGGGCGTCGTCGAAAAACCATAAGAAGTAAAATCCCCCCATCTCGGGGGTTTTTTTCTGAACTTTTTTAAGGAGGGAACGCGAAGATGACAGTGGTCTTTACGGTTTATTTTTTTCTGATTGGAATGCTCGTAACATCGTTTACGAACGTCGTCGGTTTACGTGTTCCGGTTGGGGAATCGGTCATCCGGCCGCGGTCGCATTGTCCGAACTGTGGTCATGTTCTTGGTCCGCTGGAGCTGACACCGGTCATCGGATATCTGGTTCTTGGAGGGAAGTGCCGGACCTGTCAGTTGCCGATCTCAATCAAGTATCCGGCGCTCGAATTACTCGGCGGCATCCTGTATGCCTACGCCTTTTATCAGTTCGGCTGGTCGATGCAGTTCGTCCTGTCGATTGTATTAACGAGTTTGTTAAGTATCCTTGTGATGTCGGACCTTGCGTATATGCTGATACCTAATAAAATTTTATTATTTTTTTTACCGGTTAGTCTGATTGTTCGCTACCTTTCCCCCCTTGAGAACTGGTATAATCCAATTATTGGCGGATTCGTCGGCTTCTGTTTATTGTTCGTGATTTATCTTGCTTCACGACAAGGAATGGGGGCGGGGGACGTCAAACTGTTTGGGTTGCTCGGCATCTTCTTAGGTCCTTTGCATGTCGTGATCGCTTTGTTCGTCTCCGCCTTTGTCGGATCCGTCATCGGTCTGACGTTGCTTGGACTCAAGCGGGTCAAACGAAAACAACCTATTCCCTTTGTTCCGTCCATCGCCGTCGGGACATTACTGACATATTATTTTGCGGACGATTGGGTGAATCTTTATCTCGATCTGTTCCTCTAGGAAAGGAAGAACATACATATGCCGCAAGTTAGGCGCAGAGGTACGTACATTTATTTTAATTTTACAGATGTCGGAATTTTTGGTGCGGTCGTTAAAAACGGAATCATCAAACGTCGTGCCGTCGTTTCGCTCCCTCCAGGCACACTGCAAGGCGGATGGCTTCAACCGGAAGCATCGCTTGATCTTATTTTTGAAAGTTTACTGACAAAGTTAAAAGTTCCGCGTAGTGCGCAAGCTGTTTTAGCTCTTGACGGTTCACTTGTTCTTGCCCGAAAACTTGAAATTCCCGAAACCATCGAGACGAATCAAATTCGGGGATACTTATTCATGGAACTGGGTCACAGCATCGTTCTGCCGTTTGAAGAACCTTATTTTGACTACACGTTACTCGAAGAAGATGGGAAACGGGAAATCATGTTGTACGCTGCTCCAAACGAAGCATTGAAGCAGTATATGGAGTTGTTTAAGAAAAAACATCTTCGATTGGTTGCAGCAGAACCACAACCGCTTGCGACATTTTTCGGCTTGGATGCGCTTTATGAAATCGAAGCGGACAGTAACTTATTGATTTGGAACGTCAACGCGACGAACCACCAATTGATTATCATTGAAGATCGTGTCCCGCGTTTGATCCGTTCGGTAGATACATTTGTTTCCACTGCATGGGATGTAGAGGTCATGGAGGATCGTCTGCACTATCGATATCAATTGGATGATGAGAATGTCGAATACATTTTAGAAGAGATGCTGTTGGAGTTTTCACGTGTACTTGATTTTTATCGTTTCTCTTTGGCACGAGATGGTCGTGAAATTAAGCGGGTCATGCTGACAGGCGATTTTCCGTTTCAAGAAGAATTGGTCCGGCGATTTGAAGCGAACTTTGATTTTGTTTTGGAACAAGTCCCGGATCAAGTGGATCTGAATGGTCAGTTGATGCCGAAAGCCTATTTACCGCTCGTTGGTCTCTCGACCACTCAAAAAGAACGCATCAATTTATTGCCGGACAGTGATGTCGCGCCCAAGTTCCCGCTGATTGCTTCACTGGTTTTATTGTTATTCGGCGGGATAATCGGTGGATATCTTTATTGGCAGACCGATCAATTTGCCGACCGGATTGAGACGGCAAATAATCAAATTCAAATTGTTCGGACGCTTCAATCCGAATCAGCCCAGTCCGCGAAACAGGAAGTCGCACAACTAAAGCAAACGGTTGAAGGTCTTGAAACGACGCCGCGTCCTGCTGTTCCGACCCTCGAACGGATCACGCGTTATTTACCGGAACGGGGGTATATTCTGCAGTTTGCGTATGGTGCCGACCAAACCGTCTCAATGAATGCTCAGTTTGAAACACTGGATGAATTAAACGGTTTTTACCGTCAACTGTTGACGGATACTTCTTTTACGGGGATCAGCTTGACAAGTGTAACGACGAAGACCATGAATGAAAAAGCAGAGGTGGTCACATCAACGGCTGTTGATCCGACGACCGGACAAGAAATGCCGACGACGACGATTACGCCGTCTGATGAAACAAAAACGGAAGAACCGCGCTATATCGGTCAGTTTGGTCTAACCGTCATTCCGGCAGAAGTCATCAAGGGAGAGACGAACCAAGCAGATCCGGAAGCACCGAAAGAAGACGGAACAACGGAACCTGCCGCCGATCCGGAGACAAATTCGGAAGAGGTGGTCCCGGATCCGGCGAATCCGGAAAGCGGTGAAGTCGTCTCGACTGAAGTAGAGGAGGTGGAAGGAAATTGAAACGATATAGTGGTTTCATTCTTTTGGCCCTGACAGTCCTGCTTGTCATCGGAGGTCTATCCTACTTTGGTTACACGACGTACACGACATATCAAGAACTGAACAAGACGGAAACAGCACTCGAACGGGAACAGATGGCGCTTGAGGCAGCTAAAGCCAACGAACAAAAAGTCGATGTGGCAGAATCCAGCTTCCTGCAAAAACAAGTACCTGTCTTGCCGGCAAATGATGATGTCATCGATGCCATCAATGCAGCCAGTCAGATTGCCGGTGTCAAGGTTCAGGGGATTACCTTCGGCGCGGCAAGTACTGATACCCCCGCCTCGCCTGTCCAATCGACACCTGCTGTCGACGGTGCAATGGCAACAGAATCAGAAGTGGATGCCGCACAAGCAACAGAAGCACCGGTTACGGCAACGACGGCAACCGCATTACCTGCTTCATTAGTTGTCGAGGCTCCGTCCTATTTGGATTTAATGGCATTTTTGAAGCAAATCGAACGGACGGACCGGATTACGATTTTGCGGCAAATCCAGCTGACGGGACCGGAGGAGCCGGGACCGGGCAGTCAAGCGATTGTACTTGAGGATGAAATGATGTCCTTCACGGTCGAAATTGAAAGTTATTATCGCCCGGATTTAACCAAGTTGATTCCGGATAAACAAACGCCCCTAAAAGAAACGACTCCAAAATCAGATCCGTTTGTGGATGTCACAGATAATTGAACCCTTAACAAGTGTTTCTTCGACTCGGGGAAGCACTTGTTTTTCGTTATACTCAAAGATAATACCAGTAAGACTGGTCGAAAAAGAAAGAAAAGAGCGTGATACTAATGATAACGCAACACTCATTGATTCTCGCTTCGGCGTCGCCGAGGCGGACGGAACTGTTAAGGCAAATCGGTGTGCCGCATACGATTCGACCGGCGGATGTAAGAGAAGAAGCACCACACCCGATGACGGCTGAAGAGTATGTCCGTTACCTGTCGCAGAAAAAAGCACGGGCCGTGGCACGACCGGGTGAAATTGTATTGGCTGCTGATACGGTCGTCTCACTGGATCACCGCATCCTTGAAAAACCAGTCGACCGGGAGGCTGCGCTTGAGATGTTACGGCTGTTGTCCGGACGGACGCACGAGGTCGTAACCGGTGTCACCATCTGGACAGTGGAGCGGCAAGAGACGTTTACCGTGCCGACGAAGGTCCGGTTCTGCTTGATTCCGGAAAAATGGCTCCTGTCATATGTCATGACCAATGAGCCTTATGACAAAGCAGGAGGATACGGGATTCAAGGTCAGGGTGGTCTGTTCGTCGAGGCGATTGAGGGAGATTATTACAATGTCGTCGGTCTGCCGATCAATCCGATCAGCCGTCACCTTGAAACGTTTGGAATCAATCCGATGTTTGCGTAATTCCTTGTAGAGAAAGGTCGGATGCAGTGATTGAATGGCCAAAGGATAGGATTCAATTAAAGGGATTGGCGCAAGCAACGACGGTCGAATTACTCGCCTGTCTCGTCCGGAGCGGGACACGGAACCGGGGACCGCTTGAAATTGCAGAAGAGTTACTTGATATCTATCCATCGTTGATTGAACTTGAAGCGGCCGGTGTAGGCGGACTGGAGAAAGCACCAGGTGTTGGAAAAGCCAAAGCGATGCAAATCATGGCGGGGCTAGAACTTGGCCGCCGGCTTGTGACGGAACCGAAGTGGGTCCGACCAGCCGTCCGCTCACCGGAGGACGCGGCAGAATTATTAATGGAAGAGATGCGGTTATATCAGCAGGAACACTTCATCTGCCTGTATTTGAATACGAAAAACGAAGTGATTTCGAAAAAAACATTATTTATCGGAGGACTTAATACATCGATCGTCCATCCCCGTGATATTTTCCGTGAAGCCATTCGTTGTTCGGCGGCAAGCTTCATTGCCGTCCACAATCATCCGTCTGGTGATCCGACACCGAGCCGGGAAGATATTGAAGTGTCGGAACGGATGGTTGAAGCAGGCAGATTGATCGGAATCAGCTGCATTGATCATCTCGTCATCGGGCATGGACAATTTATTAGTATGAAACAGCGGGGATTTATGTAAGAATAACGTCTGAGGGGGAACTTTGCTTCCTGACCTCAGGCGTTTTTGCTTTTGTGATAACCAACGAACTGTAAACAAGCTGTAACGTTTTAACGCTTTCCTACGAAGGCTTTTCCGTTATAATTAGTGAAGTGTATTCTCAGAGAGGGGTTTTTTGAATAATGTTTGGATCATTTAGCCGTGAAATCGGCATTGACTTAGGTACGGCAAATACGCTCGTTTATGTGAAGGGGCAAGGAATCGTCGTGCGCGAACCTTCCGTTGTCGCATTCCGTACGGATACAGGAAAGATTGAAGCAGTAGGTAATGCAGCAAAAAACATGATTGGACGGACACCGGGAAACGTGACGGCACGACGCCCGATGAAAGACGGGGTTATCGCTGATTATGAAACGACAGCAACGATGATCAAATACTTCATGGATCAAGCAACAAAGAAAAAAGGATTGTTTTCGTCAAAAACAAACGTGATGATTTGTGTACCAAGTGGTATCACGTCAGTTGAAAAGCGGGCAGTTGAAGATGCGGCGAAACTGGCTGGTGCACGTGAAGCCTATACAATCGAAGAACCGTTTGCAGCGGCAATCGGAGCCGGTCTTCCGGTTTCTGAGCCAACGGGTTCGATGGTCGTTGATATCGGCGGCGGAACGACAGAAGTCGCTGTCATCTCGCTTGGCGGAATCGTCACAAGTCAATCGATTCGTGTCGGCGGCGATGAGATGGACGAGTCAATCATTCGTTACATCAAGTCGAAGTACAACTTGATGATCGGGGAGCGGACAGCTGAGACGCTGAAAATGACAATCGGTTATGCTCGCATTGACGAAGAGTCGGAAAACGAAACGATGGAAATTCGTGGACGTGACCTCGTGACAGGACTTCCAAAGCAGATTGAAGTCACGAGTGCAGAAATTTGTGACGCCTTATCGGATACGGTCGATGCGATTTTGGCTGGAGTCAAACACACGCTCGAACAGACGCCGCCGGAATTATCGGCAGACGTCATGGATCGCGGAATCGTCTTGACAGGCGGCGGTGCTCTTCTGAAAAACTTGGATGCTGTTATTGAAGACGAGACACGTATTTTGACTCTCGTTGCGGAAAATGCGCTTGATTGTGTAGCGATCGGAACAGGTAAATCACTGGAGATGATGAATGTATTGCGTTCGAAATCAGGCATCTCACAAAAAAGATAAGGACGGGATGAGCGATGAAGCGATTTTTAAATAATCGAAAACTGCTCATCACACTCCTTAGTTTTCTCCTTTTGGTGATTTTAATCGGAATTTCGCTTCAAGGACGTAACCAAAGCCACTGGTATCAAAGTTTTGTCCGTGATACCGTCGGAGTTGGTCAGCGTCTTTTTGCGACACCGATTGGCTGGATTGATGATACGGTCACTTCGGTTAAAGAAGTGCGCGATGTATATAAGGAAAATGAGTATTTAAAATCACGACTGGGGGACTATGCCGGAAATTCGGTTAAAGTGCGCGACTTGGAACGTGAAAACGATGAATTAAAAGACATGTTGAAATTAAAAGGATCGATTCGTGATTATAAATTACTTCCGGCAGAGATGATTGGCCGAACGTCTTCCGAATGGCAACGTTTTGTCACGGTCAGCATCGGACAGGAACAGGGCGTCAAAACGAATATGGCGGTCGTGACGGCGGACGGACTAATCGGACGGGTCATTCAGACGAGTGCCTACACGTCTCTCGTACAACTGTTATCGGATACGAGCCGAACGAATAATGTCTCGGCAGTCGCTGATGATACGAAAGGGAAAAGTGTTTTCGGAACGATCGAAGGATTTGATGAAGAGACGAACCGCTTAAAGTTCACGAAGATTCCGAACGATGCCAAACTGAAAAAAGGGCAGACTGTTACGACTTCCGGACTCGGTGGTAAGTATCCGAGTGGGATTGTCGTTGGGAAGATTGAACAGGTGAAATCGGATCAATACGGTGCTTCGAAAATCGCATACGTCAAACCGGCAGCAGACTTCGAACAGTTTGGTCACGTCTTTGTGATTCAACGCGAAGCGAAGGAACCTTTCGCTGAGACCGACAAAGGAGGGGACACTCGTGAATAACGTCAAGTTGTTTTTCGCCGTGTTCCTTCTTTTTATCTTGGAAGGGACGCTGTTTGCCGGACCGCTCGGAGACGGTTCTCCGTACGTCGTGCATGTGACGTTGATTGCGTTGATGTTTTTAGGACGTTATGGAAAAATCGAGCAGGCGCTTGGTTTTGGTCTGTTATTTGGTCTGTTGTATGATTTCGTCTATTCCGATATCATCGGAATTTATTTATTTGCGCTATCTGCCATTCCGCTTTTTAGTAGCTTCGTGCTAAAATATGTAAAGGAGAACGTATTAACGATTATCGTCACCTTTACGTTCAGCGCTATTTTGTTTGAACTGGATATTTATTTCTTCACGGCTTCGGTCGTAGGCGTCGGTGTTCCCTTCAAGGAACTCGCGACGCAAATCATTCCAAGGAGTCTCATTGCTCAGTTGATCGGGATCATCGTGCTGTATTATCCGATGACGCGACTGGTGCAATCCACACTTGATGAGAAAAGAGGATGAGTCATGATTGAGCGTAAGCGTTATGTAACGATGAAAGGTCATCGTGGTGGCCTCGCCGTCTATGTAAATGAAAGGTGCAGTGTGGATGAATTTCTTGACGATTTAGAATTGACGCTTGCTGACAAATCCGTCGAGAACGGACGCGCCGTACCGATTACCTTCTTCTTCGGTCGCCGTTATGTCGACGAAGGCGTTGTGACGGCTGTCGAATCTATCGTCGCGCGTCATGATTCATTTTTATTTAACGGATATGAAAGTGAATGTCTGACGAAAGAGGAAGCGAAAGCCCAGTACGGGGAACGGACATTTCATTATTTCGGCGGCACAGCCCGTAGTGGTCATGTCGTAGATGTTGAAGGATCCATTGTTGTCATTGGTGACATTAATCCGGGTGCTGTCGTACATGCGACAGGGAGTATTTACTGTCTTGGTGCACTTCGGGGAACGGTTCACGCCGGAAAAGGCGGAAATCAGCAGGCAGTAATTGCTGCCAGTGTCTTACAACCAAAATGGATTTCGATTTCTGATTTTGTCTATGAAGATCCAGACGATGCGCCGATTCAGGCATTGGATATGGGGTGTGCGTTCGTCGGAGAAACAGGAGTAGAATTTTCTCGTCTTCAAACCGTTCCGCTCGCGCGGATGGATCAATTTGCGATTGACAGTGAAAGAGGGTGACAGATATGGAACAAGTGAAAGAACAGGTACATACAGAGGCGAAATCTCAAGTGGGACGTGCCATCGTCGTCACATCCGGTAAAGGCGGCGTCGGTAAAACGACGACAACGGCGAACATCGGCACAGCGCTTGCGCTGATGGGACATTCAGTTTGTTTGGTCGATACAGATATCGGTCTTCGGAATCTGGATATCGTACTTGGACTGGATAACCGCAGTATCTACAATATCGTTGACGTCGTGACAGGACAATGTAAATTACATCAAGCCCTCGTTCGTGATAAACGTTTTGAAGAGATGTACCTGTTACCTGCTGCTCAGTCCAAGGATAAATCCTCTGTCACACCGGAACAGGTAAAAGGTATTATCGATTCTCTGAAATTAGAGTACGACTTTGTCTTGATTGACTGTCCGGCTGGGATTGAACAAGGATTTATGAATGCAATTGCCGGCGCAGATGAAGCTATCATCGTGACAACACCGGAAAAAGCAGCCGTTCAGGATGCAGACCGAATCATCGGAATGCTCGAACGATCAGAGCGAAAAATCATTCCGAAGCTCGTCATTAACCGTGTCCGCTCGCATATGATGGCGTCCGGTGACATGCTCGACATCGATGAAATCATGCGCATCTTGTCGATTGATCTTCTTGGTTTGATCATCGATGACGAAGAAGTCATTGCAGCATCTCACCGCGGTGTACCGGTGACAATGAATCCCGATAATCGGGCAGGTCTCGGGTACCGGAACATCACCCGCCGGATTCTCGGGGAATCGGTGCCACTCCTTGATATTATGGAGCAACCGCAAAAAGGATTTTTCGTGAAACTGAAAAAAATGCTTGGCATGAAATAAGATGGGGAAAAATAGACTAGAAGGGTTTTGATGCTTCTAGTCTATTTTTCATGGAGGAATGAAGATGAAATGGATTAGTGAACAGACTCCGTCTCTTGAACGGGTGGCTTTGGTCGAGGGTGGACGGGTGATCGAATACCATGAACGGATGCGCGATGAAATTCGGGTCGGAACACTGCTTCAGGCGAAAGTTGATCGTCTGCACCCGACGCTAGAAGCCGCATTTTTGATTGCGACGGACGGGACTCCGCTCTATTTACCGATCAATGAAACACTTGAGACGTTATATCGTTATCCTGAAGTTCCAACAATCGGTCAGGCGGTGCAAGTCGGACAAACTGTGCTCGTACAAGTTGTTAAGGAAGGTGCAGCACCGAAACAGCATAAAGTCACACAAAACATTACGTACGGCGGCCGCTTTCTTGTTTATTTTCCTTACGGACGCCGGATTCGTTTCAGTCGGAAGCTCGATCTCGTGGCGCAACAACAACTTTCCAGAGTGATTCAAGTCGAAGAAGAGGAAGGTATTCTTTACCGGACGGAGGCGGCGCAAGCAGCGACATCAAGCCTGCAAGTGGAATTGACACAATTGCGTGCACGTCATCACCAGATGCTGCAACAGACGACAATTACTCAAGATGAGTCGTTGATTCTTCAAGAGGCGAAACGATTGAGTCATGTCGAAGAGGCCATTGTGACAAATCGAAGTGAGAAAGAACGACTCGAACAGATGGGATTACGGGTAGAACGTCCGGTCGTCAAAGGGCGTCTTCCTGTTATGGAGCAAGTCGACCGGGCAATCGAGAAGGCGCTCGAAAAAGTCGTGTGGCTGGACGGCGGCGCTTATCTATTGATTGAAGAAGTGGAGACAATGACGGTGATTGATATCAACAGCGGTAAAACCGTGTCCGTCAAAGAACAAAAACGGACGTTTGATCAGATTAATGAAGCAGCAGCCGTTGAAATCATGCGTCAACTCCGTCTACGCAATATCAGCGGGATGATTGCCGTTGATTTCTTGCGAGGCTCGAGTAAAGGACAGACCCGTGTCACCCAATTGTTGAAAGAGCGGGCCGCACATGAATCAAAACAGATTGAAGTATATGGATTCACGAAGATGGGGCTCTGTGAATTGACACGGCAACGGCACGGGAAATCGTTGTCCGAGCGATCCTTCAATCAAGGGAAACCGTCGCGGATTGCCGTCCACCGGCAGTTGGAACCACGATTGATGGAGATGGCGACATATGCAGAAGCAGCTGTCGTGCGTGCCCCGCTCGACCTGCTCAGTCCGTTATTGTTGCAGGAAAGTCCACTTGAATTGTTTCTAATAGAAGGGGAAACCGGTATTTTATTTACCGGTACGAAAGAGGATTGTGACAATTTCGTCAAAAGACAATAAGAATCCGATCAGAAGGTTATTGACAATAGTCAACATCGTTTGGTATTCTGAATAACGTTAGTTCGTTTGGAAGCACCCAAATGACTACAACCGCACAGACCGGGTTTTAAAGCATCCGCTGCCCGTGATGGCGAGTCTGAGTTCCTAAGAGGAGGTGCACGTAATGTACGCAATTATTAAAACTGGTGGTAAACAAGTTAAAGTCGAAGCTGGCCAAGAGATCTACGTTGAGAAATTAAACGCAGACGTCGACAGCACAGTAGAATTCGGCGAAGTCTTGATCCTTGGTGGTGACGATGTTAAAGTCGGCGCTCCACTCGTAGAAGGTGCGAAGGTCGTAGCAACGGTCATCAAACACGCTCGCGCGAAAAAGATCACAGTCTTCAAAATGAAAGCTAAAAAGAACTACCGTCGTAAGCAAGGTCACCGTCAACCTTACACGAAGGTCCGCATCGAGAAAATCGAAGCGTAAGCCATGATACGTGTCAAGATTCGACGAGATGGAGCAGAGTTAATCCGCTCCATCGAAGTGACAGGACATGCCGAGTTCGCTGAGCCTGGTTTAGATTTAGTCTGTGCCGGCACATCAAGCGTGATTTTCGGGGCATACAATGCCATCGAGTCACTGCTCGGGCAGGTCCTGCTCCTTGAAATGGCAGAACAACAAGAAGGTGGCTACTTTTATGTAGAACCGTACACTGATTTAGCACCGGATGTCAGTGAACGCACCCAATTGTTACTGGAAGCGATGTTGGTCCAACTCGGAACCATCGCCGAAAGTTACGGTGAGTTTATCCAACTTGAACAAATATAGGAGGTGGATTCCACATGTTGAAACTTAATCTTCAGTTCTTCGCATCGAAAAAAGGGGTAGGTTCGACAAAGAACGGTCGTGACTCGCAATCGAAACGCCTTGGGGCGAAACGTGCAGACGGTCAAACTGTTTCTGCTGGTTCAATCCTCTACCGCCAACGCGGTACGAAGATTCACCCAGGTATGAACGTCGGACGTGGTGGCGATGATACACTTTTCGCAACTGCAACTGGTGTCGTTCGTTTCGAACGTCTCGGACGCGACAAAAAACAAGTCAGCGTTTACCCAGCATAAGTGATCGATGAAGCAGACTCTAGCCACTTTCAGGGGTTAGGGTCTGCTTTTTTTAGGAGGGAACGACCGATGAAGGATGAGCAGGTACTGGATCTTTTGAAGTCACTTCGTCACGAATGGTTGAATCGATTGCAACTCGTTCGTTCTTATAGCGCGATGGGTGACGAGGCGGCTGTTGAATCGATCTGTTCAGTCTACCGGGAGCAAGCGTCACGAGAAGGACGGCTCTCCTTGATTGAATTGCCGAAAGCAGCGCTCACACTACAACGAGCGGATTGGGCAGGCTTAACTGTCGAATATGATGTGATTGAGAAACCAAAGCAGATCGATGATTCGCGTCTCGCGACCATCATTGAAGCTGCGCTTGACATGATAGAAGTGGGGAATGGAGAAGTATCCGTAACCTTTCATGAGGGCGTGACCATCGAGATCTATCGGGATCTACTAGATATGTCGCGCCTTAAAGATCTAGTGACGCCGATGGAGATCGAGTCACAGACGGAACATGAGTGTGTGATCGAAATCGAAAGTCTTCCTGTAGAGGAAGAACAGTAATAGGAGGGATCTGACATGTTTGTCGATCAGGTAAATATTTATGTAAAAGCAGGAGATGGAGGACGCGGGCAAGTTGCGTTCCGTCGCGAAAAATATGTTCCAGACGGTGGTCCGGCGGGAGGAGATGGTGGTCATGGTGCCCACGTCGTCCTCGAAGTGGACGAGGGGCTACGGACGTTGATGGATTTCCGTTACAAACGTCACTTTAAAGCCGTCCAAGGTGAAAACGGGATGTCGAAAGGGATGCATGGTCGTAAAGCCGAGCATCTCGTCGTTAAAGTTCCACCCGGTACAGTCGTCTACGACGATGATACGGATGCAGTCATTGCCGATCTCGTTCACCACGGTCAACAAGCGATCGTCGCAAAAGGTGGACGCGGCGGACGTGGAAACTCACGTTTTGCAACTCCGGCCAACCCGGCTCCGGAACACGCGGAGAATGGTGAACCAGGGGAAGAGAAGTATTTAAAACTCGAATTGAAAATGTTGGCGGATGTCGGACTCGTCGGTTTCCCGAGTGTCGGGAAATCAACGATGCTTTCAATCGTCTCAGCGGCGCGTCCAAAAATCGGAGCGTACCACTTCACGACGATTACACCAAACATCGGTGTCGTTGAAACAGAAGACAGCCGCAGCTTTATCATGGCCGATTTACCGGGTCTGATTGAAGGGGCGAGCGAAGGAGTAGGTCTCGGTCACCAATTCCTGCGTCACGTCGAACGGACAAAAGTTATCGTCCATGTCATCGACATGAGTGGGATGGAAGGACGCGATCCTGTTGAAGATTACAACATCATCAACAAAGAACTCGCCGACTACAACTTGCGTTTGACAGAACGACCGCAAGTCGTCGTTGCAAATAAAATGGATATGCCGGATGCGGAAGCCAATCTGGAAGTATTTAAAGAAGCTTTCCCGGACTTGGAAGTGTTTGCGATTTCAGCTGCAACACGTCAAGGGTTACGCGATCTTCTGTTCCGAATTGCGGATCTTGTAGATGCAACACCTGAATTCGGTCTGGAAGAACTCGAAGAAAAAACAGCGACACCACGCGTCGTCTACGGATATGAAGCACCGGAAGCCGGCTTTACGATTTCGAAAGACGAAGATGATTGCTTCGTCATCAAAGGACCACGGATTGAGAAACTGTTCACGATGACAAACTTCATGCGTGAAGAGTCCATCAAACGTTTCGCCCGGACATTGCGTCAAATGGGTGTCGATGAAGAGCTTCGTAAAATGGGTGCGATTGACGGCGACGTCGTTCGAATCCGTGACTTCGAATTCGAATTCATCGAGTCGTCGTTCTAATCGAAACGGTCAAATAAGTTCATTTGAGAAATGGAGTGTGAGAGCATCGTGGACCCACTTCCCGCGATTCAGTTCATCTGGTTCTTCGTCTTACTAGTTATTTCAGCATTCTTTTCGTCTTCTGAAACAGCCTTATCTAGTGCGAATCGGTTACGGATCTTACATCAGTCGGAAGAGGGCAACGCACGTGCGACACAAGCACTCCGTCTGTTACAACGTTATGAGGAGACACTCACCGCCATCCTGATCGGAAATACACTGTCGAATTTAGGTGTAGCGATGATCGGCGGGTGGTTGGCGATGTCCTTGTCGACGGATTTGTTGATGCAAATCAGCATCATTTTCCTGACGTTTTTGTTCATTTTGTTGTTTGGGGAGTTAATTCCTAAATCGTATGCGCGGGAACATGCGGAAACGTATGTGTTTTGGATCAGCAGTCCGCTTCACCTCTGTTTGGTCGTCTTCAAACCCTTCATTTTTGTATTCCTGAAGTTACGTCAAGCCGCATTGGTGCTGATTGGTGCCGATCCGAAAGGACCACTCGTCACGGAACAAGAACTCCGTGCACTTGTTGATATCAGTGAAGAAGAAGGGATCATGAATCAAGCCAGTGCGGAAATCGTTCATCGCGCTGTTGATTTCAAGAATGTCACGGTCGAGGAAGCGTTGACACCCCGAACGGACATTCAAGCGATCGATATTGATGCGAGTTTTGATGACATCTTACAGGAAGTTCAAAAAGGCGGCTTTTCACGCTTGCCGGTCTATAAAGACTCCATCGATCACATCATCGGTGTCTTATCCGAACGCGATTTTTTACGTGAATTCGTAAAACACGGTCGGGTGGAGATTCGAGAGTTGATTCGACCTGTCTCATTTGTCGTTCCACAAACGCATATCATGGATCTTTTGCCTGAGTTAAAGGTAAAACAGTCCCATATGGCGGTTGTACTGGACGAGTTTGGCGGGACAGCAGGACTCATCACGCTCGAGGATATCCTCGAAGAGCTGGTTGGTGAAATTTGGGACGAACACGATGAATCACTGGAGTACACGAAACAAGTCGGAACGAATCGTTACGAATGTCTCGCTGAATATGACATTGAAGATTTTTGTCATCAATTTGGTCTGACGATGCCGGAAACAGATGCGCAATCACTTGGCGGATGGATTATGGAAGATGTCGGTCATATTCCGGAAGAGGGCACGCAGATGGTGTATCGACAAGTCACTTTGACTGTCTTACACGTCGAGAATCGTCGTGTTCGAACGGTCTTGGCAACATTTTCTGATGAACCACCTGTTGAGCCGATCGATGAGTCCGTCTGATCTAAACCACAAAAAGGTCCATTCCGTAAAAAAACGGGATGGACCTTTTTTGATATGCGCATTTGCATGGAATACATGGACTAAGCTCAGACATCCAGTTCTGAAACGAGGATACCTAACCGGTCAAGGGCTTCAATCGCCGCGTCCAAAGCTTCTTCATTATCGGCTTCGAGTGTATGGATATGGACACCATCTGTCAGGCTGGACAGAGGTGTAGCCTGTGTTTCTTCAAGCCGCTCGATCAAGGCACGGACATCCCGCCGGCTTTTCAACATCAATTCACCTGTTAAAAACCCATACACCGGATGTTCGACGATGACATCTCGCAAAATGACACCTTCATCAACAATGGCATCACATTCAGCTTTTAATTGATCGTAACCGTGACGGCAGACGACTTTTCGAATCCGACGGGTTCCGTCGAGCACCGGATCATTTAATAAGTATCCTCTGGCGGTCGCGACGACCGGATATCCTTTAGCTTTTAACAATGATAAGTCTTGCACGATGACCTGACGACTCACCCCCGCTTGTTTTGCCAGTTGTGTGCCGGTAACAGGACGATCATTTTCTTGGATCATTCGCAGTAATTCTTGCCGGCGTTCTTCTCCGGACTGTCTTCTTTCCATGACGACTCCTACCTTTCTCTTAATCTGATTCATCCAGTGAACAAAGTACAGCGATACACTGATTGACTTCTTCGGTAGTGGTGGTGCGGCCAAAGCTCAGACGAATGAGTCCATGCGCTGCTGAATCATCATATCCGATTGCACGTAACGTCGCATTTGGACCATTTTCACCTGCACGACAAGCACTTCCTGCCGAGACGGCAATGCCAGCACGGTTCAGGGCAAGAAGGACGAATTGACCATCCCGTTGTTTTGTCCGGATGGCGCAAATCGAGTCGAGTTGCTGAGGCGATTCAATGATGTGATACCGAGTAGAGGGAAGTCTTTTTTTTAGCATACCACGAAATCTTTTACTCGATGCCTGGATCTTTTGATTTTCAACACGGTACCGCTGGCAAGCCATCAAGAATGCAGCAATCCCCGGGACGTCGACCGTGCCGGGACGAATCCCGAACTCGTGATGGGCTTCATAATACGGACTGAATAACGGGCGTCGCAAGTAGACGGCGCCAAGACCTTTTGGACCGTAGACTTTATGACTGCTGATCGTATAGGCATCGACATCTTTTAAACAGACGGGGTGCTTTAAGAATCCCTGAACTCCGTCGCAATGCACTAAAATATTGTTTTGCCGGCAAAAGGCAGCGATGTCAGCGACCGGAAACACAAAACCGGTGTCGGAATTGACGTGTTGGACGGAGACGACACCGATGTCGTCGGTGCAAGCCTCATGAAAGGCGTTCCAGTCAAATTCTCCTGTTGGTAACAAGTTAATCGTCACCGTTTGATGGGCCAAGCGTTTTAATGGGAGCAGGACGGAATCGTGTTCCGAAGCAAGTGTCAAGACAGTTGTCTTCTTGCTTTGGCGAAGCAAATGACTGAGCGCGATATAGTTTGCTTCTGAACCACTGCCGGTAAATAAGATATTTCCTTCGGTTAATTGGAGCCAATCAAGTAGTTGAGCACGGGCTTGGTTTAATAATCGAAGGGCATCATCCCCCGCGTCATGGAGCGAAGAACTGTTGCCGTAGGCGGTTTCTGCTGTTCTTTTGTATTGTTCCAACGCATCCGGATGGATAGGGGTCGTTGCAGCATGATCCAAATAAATCATCAGTTATCGTATCCTTTCATCTTGTCACTCAGCTAAAAATATGCCAAACTTATTGTCAAGTCAATAGTAAACAAATAATACAGAGGTGTAAAACAAATGTCTTTACATAAAGAATTGGAAGTCGACCTATTAATTGTTGGGACAGGACTAGCAGCAGTTTCGGTTGCTTTACACGTTCCGCCGTCCATGAACGTCCTGCTCGTCTCGAAAGGCAAGAAGACCGAGACGAACTCGATGCGGGCACAAGGCGGCATTGCGTCCGCGTATCTGGAGCAGACTCATTTCTCCCACCAAGCAGATACGATCCAAGCGGCAAAAGGACATACCCACGAAGAGATGATTGAGTTCATTACAGAGGCCGGCCGGCATGTCATCACCGAACTGGAATCATTTGGCGTGACCTTTGATCGGGACGCATCCGGACACTATGCACTCGGACGCGAAGGTGCTCATAGCCTGCCACGAATTTTTCACAGCGGCGGCGACCAAACAGGTGAACGGATGATGACTCGTTTGTTGCAACAACTTCAGCACCCGATTTTGGAGGATACGGTGGTGACGGAGCTGTTGATGAACGGTCACCAGGTTGTCGGAGCTGATGGATACCAAGGGGAAAATCCGATTCGGATTTCCGCTCGAGCTGTGGTTTTGGCGACGGGAGGGATTGGCGGATTATTCCTGACGTCGACGAACGATCCGAGTCTGACCGGAGACGGTCTAGCACTTGCCGGTCAAGCGGGAGCCGAACTGGCCGACTTAGGATACATTCAGCACCATCCAACGGTCCTGGTCCATGATGGTAAGAGCCAAGGGTTGATCACAGAAGCCTTGCGGGGAGCCGGGGCTTATTTGATGACAGCAGACGGTCGACGATTGATGGTTGACCATCCGCAAGGGGATTTAGCGGCGCGGGACGAAGTGGCTGCCGTCATTACTGCAACGAGAAAAAAAGAATCGGTGTATTTGAATACGACTATGGTTCAGGCGCTTGATCAACGATTCCCGACGTTTGTTGAAAAATGTGAATCATTGAACATATCATCCGATCTCGTCGAAGTGACGACAGGTGTTCATTTCTTGATGGGGGGAATCAAGACGGATCAAACGGGACGGACGACGGTGCCCGGCTTGTATGCAGTCGGGGAGACAGCCTCGACCGGTCTGCACGGAAAAAACCGTCTCGCTTCGAACTCGCTTCTCGAGTGTTTTGTGGTTGGGAAACAACTGGCTCAGCAGCTTCAGCTGCCGGAGCGACAACCATTGTTGAACAGACGTGTACAGGACGACGAAACCCGTGCTGTCGAATCCTTGCTGACTGAGGTTCTGCAGGTAGAGTTGCATGAAAAATTGCTCGAGGATGCCTTGCGAACAATCGAGCTGTCGTCAGACGGTCAGCGGACAGGACGGCAAGCAGAAATCAATCAGTTAAAAACGAGGACGGCCCGGTTGTTGTTAGAAGGGGCGATCCGACGCTTAAAAGGAGAACAAGTACATGAACAAATGGTTACTGCGGCAACAACTTGAAGGTTTTTTAACGGAAGATATCGGTCATCAAGATGTGACCAGTGAAGTATGTCTGACCGGAAGCGAACAGGGGGTCGGACGATTCATTGCTAAAGAATCCGGCGTCTTTTGCGGAGAACTCGTCTTAACCGAACTTGCAGCGTTGCTCGGAGTGGAGCAGGAGCTTTTAGTCAAGGATGGACAAGCGATTGAACAGGGACAAGTCCTTGCCCGGTGGTCCGGACACTTGCGATCGATCTTGACGGGCGAACGGGTCGCCTTGAATCTGATTCAACGCACATCAGGGATTGCGACGCTGACACATCAGGCGGTCCGACAAGCGGCGGGACACGTTCGGATTTCGGACACCCGGAAGACGACACCCGGATTACGGATGCTTGAGAAACATGCCGTCCGGATCGGTGGAGGATTTAACCACCGGGGGCGCCTTGATGACGCAGTCATGATTAAGGACAATCACATCACGGTCGCCGGATCGATTACGGCAGCCGTGGAACGGGCGAAACGACAGATTGGTCATATGACACCAATCGAGGTCGAGGTCGAGACAGCGGATGAAGTCGAAGAAGCAGTGGCGGCAAAGGTGGATATCATCATGCTCGACAATCGTTCGCCGGAAGAGGTCAAGGTGTTACGGCAACGCATACCGAATCACATCACAGTCGAATTGTCGGGGGGGATTACCCTCGACACGTTACCCGCTTATTGTCAGACCGGTGCCGATTACATCTCGCTTGGTGCATTGACGCATTCAGCGCCCGCACTGGATATCAGTATGAAAATCGTAGGAGGAAAAAAAGATGAAGCTTGATTTGTTTACCGATAACGGCATTCCGAAAACATATTTGGCAAAATCAGATGCAGAACTGATTGCTGAGATTGAAGGTGTGAAATCCCGCATGGGCAGTCGATTATTTTTACCGGCCCATCATTACCAAAAAGATGAAGTCGTCCAGTTTGCCGATGCGACAGGAGATTCGCTTCAGCTCGCGCAAATCGCGAAAAAGATGACAGCGGCGGAGTATACCGTGTTTTGCGGCGTTCATTTCATGGCGGAGACGGCAGATATGCTGACCTCGAGTGACCACACGGTCGTCTTGCCGGATATGCGGGCCGGATGTTCGATGGCTGACATGGCAAATGGTTTTCAGACGGAACGTGCCTATGAGATTTTATCGGAACGTCTCAAACGTTCCATTCTCCCGTTGACGTATGTCAATTCAACGGCGGAAATCAAAGCGTTTGTAGGTCGCCACGGTGGCGCGACCGTCACTTCGTCCAATGCCGTCCAAATGGTCGAATGGGCGCTTGCGGAACGAGAGATTCTGTTTTTCCTACCGGATCAACATCTTGGCCGCAATACGGCGCATGCACTGGGCGTTCCGCTTGAACAGATGGCGGTCTGGGATCCGATTGCGGATGAGCTGTTGTTTGACGGCGCAGATGATGAGATTCGGGTCATCCTTTGGAAGGGGCATTGTTCGGTCCATGAAAAGTTCACCGTTGGTCAAATCGAACAATTCCGGAAGGCAGAACCCGACCGGACGATTCTCGTCCATCCGGAATGTTCGTTTGAAGTCGTCGCGGCTTCTGATTTGAATGGTTCGACGGCGTACATCATTCAGCAGATTGAACAAGCGGAACCGGGAACAAAATGGGCGATTGGAACAGAAATGAATCTGGTACAACGCCTGGCAAAAGATCATCCGGAGCTCGATATCGTCTCGTTGAATCCTTTCATGTGTCCGTGCCTGACGATGAACCGGATTGATTTACCACATCTCGCGTGGTCACTTGTTCAGATCGAAGCAGGAGAGCCTGTCAACATCATCACGGTGGATCCGGAGACGACCCGGTATGCCGTTCTCGCGCTTGAGCGGATGCTCGAACGTTCTTAAAATCAAGTCATGGCAGAGGCGGATGTGCAAGTCGCTTCAGACAGGCGAGGGTGGCAGATTTAAAATCTGCCATCCTCGCTTTTTTATATGGCTATTCAGATTGCCCGATTGCTACGTTTACGGAATTACGTTTTGAAGAGCTTCCTCGTTATATGCTACAATAACACGAGAGTTTCTTAATGGATGGGAGCGTTCTAAAGTGATAGAATTCGTACGCGGCGAAGTCGCTTATGTCTGTGCGGAATTCGTGACGATCGAGGTCGGGGGGATTGGCTACAAAATCGTAGCACCGAACCCGTTTTTTTATCGGACCGGAGACGAACAGGTTATCGTATATACGTATCATTATGTCAGAGAAGATCAGGAAGTATTGTTCGGATTCCGTTCCCGACGCGAGCGGGCACTGTTCACGAAATTACTTGGTGTGACCGGCATTGGTCCAAAAGGGTCACTTGCCATCGTGGCATCGGGAGACGTGGACGCACTCGTTGAAGCGATTGAACAGGAAAAGGAAAGTTATTTGATTAAGTTCCCGGGTGTCGGTAAAAAGACAGCGAAACAGATGACTCTGGATTTAAAAGGCAAATTGGCTGAACTGGCACCGGATTATATCCCGAGCGAAGGTTTGTTTGCACAAGGAAACGCCGAACTGAACGAAGCATGCGAAGCCTTGACGGCACTTGGTTACAGCGATCGGGAAGTCGAAAAAGTCAAAAAAGCGCTTCAAGGCGAAGTATTGTCCACCGACCAATATGTGAAACGGGCGTTGCAGCTGTTATTGAATGTGAGGTGAGGATATGGAAGAGCGTATTTTGTCAGAATCTGCCCATGCAGAAGATCAAGAAGAGTGGAGTTTACGTCCGCAGACGCTGGATCAGTACATCGGTCAAGAAAAGGCGAAGGGCAATTTAAGTGTCTTCATCCAAGCGGCAAAAATCCGTCAGGAAACGCTGGATCACGTGTTGTTATATGGTCCACCGGGACTTGGGAAGACGACGCTTGCGACCATCATTGCCAATGAGATGGGTGTCGGGATCAAGACGACAGCCGGACCGGCGATTGAGCGTCCGGGAGATTTGGCAGCCATTCTCTCCTCGCTTGAACCGGGAGATGTCTTGTTCATCGATGAGATTCACCGTCTGAGCCGCTCGATTGAAGAAATTTTATATCCGGCGATGGAAGACTATTGTCTCGACATCGTCATCGGTCAAGGTGAACTGGCACGAAGCGTCCGGATTGATTTACCACCGTTTACACTCGTTGGCGCAACAACGCGGGCCGGCATGTTATCGGCACCGCTCCGTGACCGTTTCGGTGTGACGCTGAAACTTGAGTATTATACGATGCCGGAATTGTCAGCCATCGTCACGCGGACGTCCCGTTTGTTTGGCTTTGAAGCGGACCGGATGGCAGCAGAAGCGATTGCGCTCCGTTCACGTGGGACACCTCGTGTCGCAAACCGTCTTTTACGGCGGGTCCGTGATTTTGCTCAGGTCGCCCATCAAACCGCAATTGATGCGACACTTGCCACGAGTGCGCTGGATCGCCTGCATGTCGACGCGCTCGGACTCGATGACGTTGATCACCGGTTGTTACGTTCGCTTGCCGAACGGTTTGCGGGTGGTCCGGTGGGTCTTGAGACGATTGCTGCGACGATCGGTGAGGATGCGCAGACGATCGAAGACGTTTACGAACCGTATTTGCTTCAACAGGGATTTTTACAACGGACACCACGCGGACGTGTTTTGACGCCGTTTGCACGGCAACATTTAGGATTGAAAGAAGGAAATTAAAGATGGATGTAAATTTATTTGATTTTCATTTACCAGAAGAACAGATTGCCCAAGTCCCGTTGCTCGACCGGACCAGTTCGAAATTGATGGTCATTAACCGGGAAACAGGTGCTCTGCGACACGAGAAGTTCCATGACATCGTGTCACACTTCAACGCAGGAGATACGCTTGTCATCAACGATACAAAAGTCTTACCGGCCCGTTTGTTCGGCGTCAAGGAAGAGACGGGTGGTAAAATTGAACTGTTGTTGCTCAAACAGACGAGTGATGATGTCTGGGAGACCCTCGCGAAGCCGGCGAAACGGGTCAAACCGGGAACCGTGCTGTCATTTGGCGACGGTTTACTGCGGGCAGAATGTACGGAAGCACTTGAAGACGGCGGACGAATCTTGAAATTTTCCTATACAGGGATCTTTTACGAAGTGCTCGATCTACTGGGGACGATGCCGTTGCCGCCGTACATCCATGAACAATTGGAAGACCAGGACCGTTATCAGACGGTCTATGCCCGGGAACGTGGGAGTGCGGCAGCTCCGACAGCAGGACTTCACTTCACGCCTGAATTGTTGCAAGCGTTGACGGACAAAGGGGTCCAGCTGGCGCCATTGACGCTACACGTTGGACTCGGAACGTTCCGACCGGTTTCGGTCGATGATGTCGACAGCCACAAGATGCACAGTGAATACTATGAGTTGCCGGAATCGTCGGCACGAATTTTACGAGACACCCGAAAAAACGGCGGACGGATCATCGCTGTCGGAACAACATCGACGCGGACACTCGAGACCGTCATTCGGGATCATGGTGATTTCGTCGAAGCCTCCGGTTGGACGGATATTTTCATCTATCCCGGTCAGGAAATCAAAGGAATCGACGGATTGATCACGAACTTCCATTTACCGAAGTCGACATTGATCATGCTCGTATCTGCCTTATCGACACGCGAACATATTTTACATGCCTATGAAGAAGCCGTTGCGCAAGGATACCGATTCTTTAGTTTCGGAGACGCAATGTTCTTAACGAGAGAGGAATTAAACCGATGACAAAACATGCAGTAACTTACGAACACATCAAAACCTGTAAACAATCCGGTGCGCGGTTAGGAATCGTCCATACGCCGCACGGTAGTTTCGAGACACCCGTCTTCATGCCGGTCGGGACACAAGCGACGGTCAAGACGATGGCACCGGAACAAATCAAGGATATGAATGCCAACATCATCCTATCGAACACGTACCACCTCTGGGTCCGTCCTGGTCATGATGTCATCAAAGAAGCCGGCGGACTGCACAAATTCATGAACTGGGACGGGGCGATTTTAACCGATTCCGGTGGTTTCCAAGTCTTTTCGCTCGCCGATTTACGGAACATCACGGAAGAAGGCGTCCATTTCCGCAATCACTTGAACGGCGATAAGCTGTTCCTGTCACCGGAAAAAGCAATGGAGATTCAGAACGCCCTCGGATCGGACATCATGATGGCGTTTGACGAATGTCCGCCGTTCCCGGCTTCTCATGAATACATGAAAGCGTCTGTCGAACGGACGAGCCGTTGGGCGGAACGCTGCCTTGCTGCACACGAACGTCCGCAAGATCAAGCGTTGTTCGGCATCATCCAAGGTGGCGAGTATGAAGACTTACGCCGTCAGAGTGCACGTGACCTCGCGTCGCTTGATTTCCCGGGTTATGCCGTTGGTGGATTGTCGGTTGGAGAACCGAAAGACGTCATGTACCGCGCACTTGATTTTACGACACCACTCATGCCGGAAGACAAACCGCGTTACTTGATGGGTGTTGGTTCACCGGATGCCTTGATCGAAGGTGCGATTCGCGGGATTGATATGTTTGACTGTGTCTTACCGACACGGATTGCACGAAACGGGACCTTGATGACATCAAGCGGACGCCTTGTCGTCCGAAATGCCAAATATGCCCGTGATTTCCGTCCGCTCGACGAAAAATGTGATTGCTACGCATGTAAGAATTACTCACGTGCCTATATCCATCACTTGATTCGGGCACAGGAAACGTTTGGTCTGCACCTCTGTTCGACACACAATCTTCACTTCCTCGTCAAGTTGATGGAAGGCGTCCGTCAAGCGATTCGTGAAGACCGTCTGCTTGATTTCAAAGACGAATTCTTCGAAGAATACGGCTATAATTTACCGAACGCAAAGAATTTCTGATAAATGGTCTGACAATTCCATTCTTTTTACGGTATAATGAACGTGATTTGAATGAAAAGGAGCTGACTCAGATGCAACAATTATTGACATTCCTCCCGATGATCTTGATCTTCGTGGTGTTTTATTTCTTGTTGATTCGTCCACAGAACAAACGCCAGAAGCAAGTGCGTGAGATGCAAACCCAGTTATCACGCGGTGACTCGATCGTTACGATCGGTGGCCTTCATGGGGTCGTACAAAAAGTAGATGAGACAACAGTCACATTGAAATCGGGTAACGCGCAATTGACGTTTAACCGTAGTGCGGTCGCAGAAGTTACGAAAAAATCGACTGCTGTCATGGACGACGAAATCGTCGAATGAGGCTCGAAACAGACGCTTTCCGAATTCGGAAAGCGTCTTTTCTGTTTATATATGAGAAAAACGATTGCTAAGATTACCAATTCTTATGTAAGCTAGGATAGGATAAGAAAGTTGTCTGAAAATATAATGGGATTGAGAGAAAGGACAATGTAGCATGATTAAGAAAGGAAAACTGGCCACATTCTTCATCATCGTTGCCGCGCTGCTCGTTTTGATCGGCACGACGTCGAGTTGGCTCTTAAAAGACACGAAACTCGGTTTAGACTTAAAAGGCGGGTTTGAAGTGTTGTATGAAGTACAACCATTAAAAAAAGGTGACGTCATCGATGCTAATGCAATGAGCGCGACGCTGACAGCAATCGAAAACCGGGTTAACGTACTCGGTGTTTCTGAGCCGGACATTCGGATTGAAGGAGATAACCGGATCCGTGTTCAACTGGCAGGTGTCAAAAATCAGAGTGAAGCCCGTCAGATTCTATCCTCTACGGCCGAATTGTCATTCCGAGACATCAACGACAAAGTGTTACTTGATGGATCAGACTTAAAGGCAAAAGGAGCAAAAGTCGGATACGATCCGCAGACCAATGCACCACTCGTCGAACTGACGATGAAATCAAAAGAGAAATTTTATGAAGTGACACAAGAAGTGTCAAAAATGCAACCACCAGCGAATCGTCTTGTCATTTGGCTGGATTATGAAAAAGGCGATACGTACGAAAAAGAGATTCAAAAAGAAAATTCCAAAATTGTCTCTGATGCGTCGGTCCAACAACCGATCAACTCGGATAAAGCCATTATCTCCGGTGGCGATATCACAGCAGAATACGGCAAACAACTTTCATCGATCCTCAATGCTGGAGCACTTCCGGTGAAATTGGATGAAATCTATTCGACGTCTGTCTCGGCCGCATTTGGTCAAGACGCGCTCGATCAGACGTTGTTTGCTTCGATGATCGGTGTCGCAGCCGTCTTCTTGTTCATGTTGCTGTTTTACCGGGTATCCGGCTTAGTGTCGATCATTACACTATTATTCTACATCTACCTCGTCATGATTTTCTTTAACGGAATCAATGCCGTACTAACCTTACCGGGGATTGCTGCCCTTGTACTGGGTGTCGGGATGGCAGTGGATGCCAACATCATCACAGCCGAACGGATTAAAGATGAACTCCGAAGCGGGAAATCGGTCTTGTCGGCGTTCAAAGCCGGTAACCGCCGTTCATTCGGCACGATTCTTGATGCGAACTTGACGACGTTGATTTCGGCAGGAGTACTTTATTACTTCGGAACAAGTACCGTCAAAGGATTCGCGATCATGTTGATGGTTTCGATTGCTGTCACGTTTATTACGAATGTCTTTATCTCCCGTTACTTGATGCAACTTCTCGTCAGCAGCCGCTGGTTTGATAAGAAAAAAACCTGGTTCGGCGTAAAGGAGAGTGAAATTCGTGAACTTTAATCCAACGAAATTCGACTATGTTAAACATCGGAAAATTTACTTTACGATTACAATTGCCTTAGTGCTGATTTCTGTCCTATTACTCGCGTTTCGGGGACTAAACCTCGGAATCGATTTTACAGAAGGAACTCGGGTAGAAATCTCTTCAACAAATACGATTAAAGAATCTGAAGTTCGCTCTGTCATTGAAGATGCTGGAATTGATGCAGCTGAAATCAACGGTGTTCAATTTGCCCAAGGTGGAAAACTGGCCAACGTAACGTTCGTTGGAGAGTTCAGTCAGGAACAAATCTCGAAAATGAAACAGGTCATTGAAGCCAAGTATAAAAAAGAACCGAGCATCTCGACCGTCTCGGCTCAAGTCGGTCAAGAAATCGCCCGTAATGCGATTTATGCCGTCTTGTTGGCTTCACTCGGAATCGTCATTTACGTCTCGTTCCGTTTCCAACCGCTTTACGGGATTGCGACAGTCCTCGCCCTGCTCCATGACGCGTTGATGATTATCGCATTCTTCTCGTTGTTCCAAATTGAGGTCAATCTGTACTTCATCGCAGCGATTTTGACCATCATCGGTTATTCCGTCAATGATACGATCGTTACCTTTGACCGGGTCCGGGAAAACTTAGGTCTTGCTGAAAAAGGTGGTCGTCAAGTGACGTTCAGTGAATTGTCGCACATCGTTAATGAATCGATTCAACAGACAATCATTCGTTCGATCAATACGGTCGTAACGGTCATCATGACGGCAGCTGCCCTTTATATCTTCGGCAGTGAAGCCATCCGTGGCTTCAGTCTTGCCTTATTGGTCGGTTTGATCATGGGGATGTACTCTTCGATCTTCATCGCAGCCCAACTGTGGCTTGTCATGAAAGGTCGGACACTAAAATCATCGAAACAAGCTTCATAACCTGACCCGTGTTAGCTATCGCTAACGCGGGTTTTGTTCTATAATGATGAAGTTGATTGGAGGGATTAGATGTATCATTCAAAGAAAACATGGATCGACAAAGAAGTTGATTCACTTAAAATAGACGAATTAGCCGACCAGGTGAACGTATCCCGACAGGTCGCGCATCTGCTCGTTCAGCGGGGGTTCGACACAGCTGACCAAGCCAAAGCTTTTTTGGAAACCGATCAAACGGCGTTCCATGATCCTTTCTTGTTTCAGGACATGAACAAGGTCGTGGCCCGGATTCAGCAAGCAGCGGACGAAGGTGAGATGATTTTGATTTATGGCGACTACGACGTCGACGGTGTCAGTTCCGCTGCTATTTTATGGCATGCGTTGATT
The DNA here is from genome assembly GCF_043359615.1 of Exiguobacterium sp. S22-S28. NCBI lineage: Bacteria > Bacillati > Bacillota > Bacilli > Caryophanales > Exiguobacterium > Exiguobacterium sp. S22-S28. Next base: position 166,305 of record NZ_JBHFFC010000029.1, read on the forward strand.
GAAATCGGTGCGATGGCGGAATGTTATATCCCGAATCGTTTTACAGAAGGTTATGGACCAAACGAGGCGGCGTTCAAGTGGGCTGCGGAAGAGGGATTTGGTCTCGTCATCACGGTCGACTGCGGGATTTCCGGGATCGAGGAAGCCGTCGTCTTAAAAGAACTCGGTGTCGATTTGATCATCACGGATCACCATGAAGCAAAAGACGTGTTGCCGGATGCCTTTGCAATGATCCATCCTGGGATCGATCCCAACTACCCATATTCAAAGCTTGCCGGAGCCGGTGTTGCCTTTAAGGTTGCCCATGCGTTGCTCGGACGCATGCCGGAAGAACTGCTCGACTTGGCTGTCCTCGGAACGATTGCCGACCTGGTACCGTTAGTCGGTGAAAACCGTTTGCTTGCAGCAAAAGGGATCGAAGCGTTGAACGCCAGTGAACGACCGGGCATCCTGGCCTTACGGAAAGTCTGCAGTCTCGTTGAAGAAGAGTTGACGGAAGAATCGGTTGGTTTTGCCTTTGGTCCCCGGATCAATGCAGCGGGTCGACTCGACTCGGCGATGCCGGCACTTGAGATGTTACTCGCGGAAACGATTGAGGAAGCTAGTCTGCTCGCGGAGCAACTCGATCAACAGAATAAACAACGACAGGATATCGTCAAGAACATTGCAGAAGAAGCAACCGAACTGGTAGAACAGCATTATTTATCAGACCGTGTCTTAGTTGTCGATTCGGATCAGTGGAATCCCGGTGTCGTCGGAATTGTAGCGTCCCGGCTCGTTGAAAAGTATCATCGACCAGTCATTCTGTTGTGCCACGATAGAGAAAAAGGGACTGCAAAAGGTTCAGGTCGTTCGATTGCAGCGTTTGACTTATTTGCCGAGTTAAATCAATGTGCTGATATCCTGCCGCACTTTGGGGGACATCCGGCTGCGGCCGGCATGACATTGTCATCCGAAAACGTCAGTGTTCTGCGGGAACGATTGAATGCTCAAGCTGCAAGTTTACCGGAAGAAGCCTTCATCGCGACGACAGAAATTGATTTACGCTTAACTGTTTCTGATGTCTCGATCGGATTGATTGAAGAGATGGGACGGTTGGCCCCGTTCGGTATGGGTAATCCATCGCCCCGTGTTGTCGTGGAAGGAGCGAATATTCGTGACTTGAAACGAATCGGTCGTGATTTGACACACTTAAAGGTACTCGTGACGGACGGGCAAACGGAGCTGGATGGAATCGGATTCGGATTTGGTGACGCGGTCGATGAAGTTTCGTCACTGGCAGAAGTTTCGTTGATGGGGAGTCTGAACATCAATGAATGGAACGGATTCCGTAAACCACAACTGATGATTCAGGATTTGGCAGTCGTGGATTACCAACTGTTTGATTACCGTGGTGGAAAAAAGCCGTTGACGAATGTGTTTGAGCTTCCACACGAAATGACGACGTTCGTTGCGTTTTCGGAAGAAACACAATCCAAATATGCCGAGCGTCCGCTAAATGGCGAGGCTAAAGCGAATGTTGTCTTTTTGGATTTACCGGAAGAAGAGTCGGCCTTTTTGCCCTACTTGAAACAAGCGGAACGGATCTACTGTGCTTTCAAAGACGAAGGGTACTATTTCGAGACGATCCCATCACGGGAAGAATTTAAGCATTATTTCAATTACTTTGCAAAATGTCCCCGTGATGAGCTCCGAATCGGACTGGTTCGTTTGTCGAAATCTCGAAAATGGTCGAAACGTTCGATTAACTTTATGCATTCAGTGTTTTCGGAACTTGATTTTCTTGTTACAATGGAGGACGGGCTGCCGGGTGTGAACCCGAATGCTGAAAAACGGGACTTGACGGAAGCTGCGACGTACAAGCGTCATGAAGAACGTCAACGTCTTGAGCAACAATACATTTATTCGTCACTCGCTCAGTTGAAAGAGCGTTTTGATACTTTGGTAGAAGCGGCGAAGCAGGAGGAAATGACATGGAGTTCAAACAGCATATAAAAGAGGTCGAAAACTGGCCGAAAGAAGGAATTAGTTTCAAAGATATCACATCCTTGATGCAGAATGGTCCTGCCTACAAGCAGTCCGTCGATGCTTTAATTGATTATGCCCGTAAACAAGGAGCAGACGTGATTGCTGGACCGGAAGCACGCGGATTCGTCGTCGGATGCCCGGCTGCATACGCGATGGAAATCGGATTCGTCCCTGTCCGTAAAGAAGGCAAATTACCACGTGAGACAGTCCGTGTCGAGTATGGTCTTGAGTACGGAAAAGATGTTTTGACGATGCACCATGATGCAATCCAACCAGGGCAACGCGTTGTCATTCTGGATGACTTACTGGCAACGGGCGGCACGATCGAAGCGACAATCAAAATGATTGAGCAACTTGGTGGAACGGTTGCTGGAATCGGATTCTTGATTGAACTGGATGGTTTAGGTGGACGTGAAAAACTCGAAGGATACGATATCCTATCGTTGATTCGTTATGCAGATTAAGGAATACTAAGTACCTTCCCGACATTGGTCGGGGGGGTATTTCTTTTTATTTTGACATATTATCAAAATTTCACGATAATAGAAGGTATATATATTAGGGATTCAGCGTAATCAATCCCGGGGACTGGGTGAGGATAAGGGATGACAAATAAACAAATCGTAAATGTAGAAGACCTTCTCGCTCGAAGTGCGGAGTACATGACGGAGGCAGAAGTCAAAGACATCGAACGTGCCTACCAATTCGCAAAAGACGAGCATGACGGACAATTTCGCCGATCGGGTGAACCTTACATCATTCACCCCGTTCAAGTAGCGGGGATACTAGTGGATATCGGTTTGGATGCGACAACAATCGTAGCCGCGCTTCTTCATGATGTCGTCGAGGATACCGACATTACGCTGGAAGAACTGACAGAACGGTTTGGAGCAGATGTCGCGATGCTAGTTGATGGTGTGACAAAACTCGGGAAAATCAAATATAAATCAAAACGGGAAGAATTGGCTGAAAACCATCGTAAGATGTTCATTGCGATGGCGGAAGACATTCGCGTCATTTTGATTAAGTTAGCCGACCGTCTGCATAATATGCGGACGCTTCAACATATGGTAAAAGAAAAACAAGTCCAAAAGGCAGAAGAGACGCTCGAAATCTTTGCGCCGCTTGCCCACCGGCTTGGAATTTCCACAATCAAATGGGAACTTGAGGACATCAGCCTGCGTTACATCAATCCGCAACAGTACTACCGGATTGTTTCGATGATGAAACAAAAACGGACGGAGCGGGAAGCACTCGTCACATCGGTCATCGATGAAGTCAATGAAGTCTTGGACGAGGTGGAAATTGCAGCTGAAGTCGATGGTCGTCCTAAACATATCTATTCCATCTATAACAAGATGCAAAACTCGAAAAAAGAGTTCAGCGAGATTTACGACTTGATGGCTGTGCGAATCATCGTTGACTCCATCAAGGACTGTTACGCTGTCCTCGGAATCATTCATACGCAGTATAAACCGATGCCGGGACGCTTCAAGGATTATATCGCGATGCCTAAACCGAACATGTACCAGTCGTTGCATACAACGGTTATCGGGCCGAAGGGTGAACCGCTTGAAGTGCAAATTCGGACACGCGATATGCATTTTATCGCCGAGTACGGAATCGCTGCGCACTGGGCTTATAAAGAAGGTAAAGAGCAGGAAGCAAAATCTGGTTTTGAAGATAAAATCGCCCACTTCCGTGAAATTCTGGAGCTGCAAAAAGATACCGCCGATGCGGAAGAATTTATGGAATCAGTCAAAGTCGACTTCTTCAGTGATATGCTGTACGTCTTTACACCAAAGGGTGACGTCATCGAATTGCCGAAAGGATCGGTGCCGATTGATTATGCTTACCGGATCCATACGGAAATCGGACACCGGACGATTGGTGCGAAAGTCAACGGACGGATGGTGCCGATCGATTATAAACTGAAGACGGGTGACATCATTGAAATCGTCACGTCGAAACACAGTTACGGTCCAAGTAAAGATTGGTTGAAGATTTGTGTATCGAGCCAGGCGAAAAACAAAATTCGTCAATGGTTTAAACGCCAGCAACGGGAAGAGAATGTCTCAAAAGGTCGTGAATTAATTGAGGCGGAAGTTAAAAAGCTTGGTTTTGAGCCAAAAGAAGTCATTAACGAAAAAACACTGGAAGATGTCACACGGAAGTTCAATTTTTCTCAAGAAGAAGATATGTATGCCGCCGTTGGATACCACGGTCTGACCGCTGCGCAAGTCGCCCATAAATTGACGGAAAAATTGCGCAAAGATAAAGAATCAAAAAATCTTGAGCTGAACGAAGCTATCAGTGAAATGAAGACATTTGACCGACCGAAGAAACAAAATCCGGAAGGCGTTCGTGTTAAAGGAATCGACAACATGTTAGTCCGGATGAGCCGTTGTTGCAATCCGGTTCCGGGTGACGACATCGTCGGATACATTACCCGTGGTAGAGGCGTCTCGATTCACCGGTCTGATTGTCTGAACGTCATTCATGAACAAAATCCGGAACGATTGCTTGAAGTCGAGTGGGAGCACGAAGGCAAGACGGTTAAAAGCTATAACGTCGAAATCGAGATTTCCGGTTTTGACCGGGCCGGTTTGTTAAACGATGTCCTGCAATCCGTGTCCGCGATGAATACGAATATCGTGGCTGTCAGCGGTAAAGGGGACGACAGCAAACAAGCGAAGATTTCGATGACGATTGCGATCGATAACGTCAATCACCTGCAAAAAGTCGTCGATCGAATTAAACAGATATCAGACGTGTATGCCGTGCATCGCGTCATGATGACATAAGGAGCGGATAGAAATGCGAGTCGTATTACAACGGGTCAAAGAAGCAAGCGTGACGGTCGAAGGGACAGTTACCGGTCAAATCGATCAAGGATTTCTTTTACTCGTCGGGGTCACGCATGAAGATACGCTGGAGCAAGTCAATTGGTTGGCGGATAAGATTGCCGGACTACGGGTGTTCGAAGATGAGGAAGAACGGATGAACCGTTCGCTCCAAGATGTGGACGGTCAGATTTTGTCCGTTTCCCAGTTCACCCTGTACGGAGATGTCAAAAAAGGACGCCGTCCTGCCTTTACAGAAGCGGCGAAACCGGATTTTGCAAATGAATTGTATGAAGCCTTTAATGCGCGTCTGCGCACCCAAGGTATCACGGTCGAAACCGGACAGTTCGGAGCAATGATGGATGTTGCGCTCGTCAATGATGGACCAGTGACCTTGATTTTAGAAAAGTGACCAAAGTCTTGACAGGATCTTTCGAACGAGGCAATATAAGGGATAATAGAACGATTATAGAACCGATGACGAAGAAGAGTAATTTAGATCTCGGCTGCTTAGAGAGTCGCCCCTTGGCTGGAAGGGTGATCAGACGAACTAGATGAAAGACCCTTTTGAGGTATTTTCCTGAAATGTGTAGAGTAGGGGGAATCGTAGGCAGGCGTTAACTGCACCGAGTGGCTGAGATTTTTCGGCAACCAGGGTGGTACCACGGGATCTTCAAGTTCTCGTCCCTTTGCGGACGAGGACTTTTTTGTATTCAAAAAGGAGGAATTAGGATGAAATTACCACGCGGAACGTTTGATGTACTTCCGGGTACAGTCGAACGTTGGCAGTATATTGAAAACCAATTGCGGGAGATCAGTAAACGGTACAACTATAAAGAAATCCGGACACCAATCTTCGAAGAAACAGAGCTGTTCAAACGGGGTGTCGGTGAGACGACGGACATCGTTCAAAAAGAGATGTTCATGCTTGAAAAACGCGGCAAGGAACAGTTTACGCTTCGTCCGGAAGGAACAGCAGCCGTCGTTCGATCGTTCGTGACGAATAAACTGTATGGCGCAGCCAACCAACCGGTCAAACTGTTTTACATCGGACCGATGTTCCGCTATGAACGTCCGCAAGCCGGACGTTTCCGCCAATTACACCAATACGGTGTCGAAGCGCTCGGTAGTGAAGAACCGGCAATCGATGCAGAAGTCATCAGTCTAGCAATGAGCATTTACCGCTCGTTTGGTTTGAAAAAACTCAAACTGGTCATCAACTCACTCGGAGACAGCGAAAGCCGTACCGCGCACCGGGAAGCATTGGTTAATCACTTTAAGCCGGTCGCCCACGAGTTATGCCAAGACTGTCAAAACCGTCTCGAAGCCAACCCGCTCCGCGTACTCGATTGTAAAGTCGACCGCAATCACCCGAGCATGGCGACGGCGCCGTCGATTCTCGATTTCTTGAATCCGGCTTCGAAAGCGTATTTCGATCAGGTCTTGCTCCATTTAGATGCACTTGGCATCGAGTATGTGATTGATCCGACACTCGTTCGTGGTCTCGATTACTATAACCACACGTCGTTTGAGATCATGTCGGAGGCAGAAGGATTCGGTGCCATCACGACGCTGTGCGGCGGTGGACGTTATAACGGACTCGTCGAACAGATTGGTGGTCCCGCTACACCGGGAATCGGTTTTGGAATCGGCATTGAACGTCTGTTGATGGCGCTTGAAAACGAAGCAGTTTTACCGGAAGTCGATGATTCAATCGATGTCTTCATCGTCGCGCAAGGCAATGAAGAAGTCGAAAAAACAGCGACCCGCCTGCTTCAGTTGATGCGTCTGGAAGGACTTGCCGCTGACCGTGATTATCTCGGACGGAAGTTCAAAGGACAATTTAAAGCAGCCGATCGGATGAAAGCCCGCTTCACCGTCATTCTCGGAGACGAAGAAGTGGAACGTGGAGCAGCTGCGTTAAAAGACATGTCGACCGGTGAACAGATTGATGTTCCATTATCAGCTGTCGCCGATACGATTGTCGCGAAATTAAAGGAGGAAGCACAATGATCGGACGTACACACATGAACGGAACCGTAACAGAAGAAACGATCGGCCAAGCCGTTCAACTAAAAGGGTGGGTTCAAAAACGCCGTGACCTCGGTGGATTGATTTTCCTCGATTTACGTGACCGGACGGGAATTGTCCAAGTCGTCTTCCAACCGGAAAACGAGCAGGCACACCGTCTGGCAGAAACGATTCGCTCGGAATACGTGCTCGACATCAAAGGGACGGTCATCAAACGTGAAAATCCGAACCCGAACATTCCGACAGGACAAGTCGAAGTCGTCGCGGATGAAGTCATCATTTTGAACGCTTCAAAAATGACGCCGTTTCCGATCAGCGAAGAAGCGGAACAGACGTCAGAAGATCTCCGTCTGAAATACCGTTATCTGGATCTTCGTCGTCCATCACTACAGGAAACATTCCGTCTGCGTTCAAAAGCATCAAACATCATGCGGAACTTCCTCGACGAGCAAGACTTCCTGGAAGTCGAAACACCGATCTTAACAAAATCGACACCGGAAGGCGCACGGGACTACTTGGTGCCAAGTCGTGTCCACCCGGGTGAGTTTTACGCCTTGCCGCAATCTCCGCAGTTGTTTAAACAGTTATTGATGGTATCTGGTTTTGAGCGGTATTTCCAAATCGCCCGTTGTTTCCGTGACGAAGATTTACGTGCAGACCGTCAACCGGAATTCACACAAGTCGACATCGAAACAAGTTTCATGGATGTCGAAGACTTGTACGCGATGATGGAATCGATGATGACACGTGTCATGAAAGAAACGCTCGGGAAAGACATCACGACACCGTTCCCGCGGATGCCGTATGCAGAAGCGATGAGCCGGTTCGGTTCGGATAAGCCGGATACACGGTTTGGTCTTGAGTTGATTGATGTCGCGGAAGCGGTCACAGGAGCCGGCTTTAAAGTCTTTGACATGGCACTTGAATCCGGCGGTGAAGTCAAAGCGTTGAACGTCAAAGGCGCAGCCGACCAATTCTCACGTAAAGATATCGATAAATTACAAGAGTTCACAGCGATTTACGGGGCGAAAGGTCTCGCTTGGGTCAAAGTAACGGCAGACGGACTGAACGGTCCCATCGCGAAGTTCTTTGATGAAGCGGCGACGGCACGTCTTGTTGACGCAACGTCGGCTGAAGCGGGCGATCTGCTCGTCTTCGTGGCAGCAAAAGCCTCAATCGTTGCGGATAGCCTCGGTGCACTTCGTCAAAAACTTGGAAAAGAACTCGGCTTGATTGACGAAACGGTCTTCAACTTCTTGTGGGTGACGGATTTCCCACTCGTAACGTTCGAAGAAGCGGATGGTCGTTTTTATGCGAACCACCATCCGTTCACGATGCCGCGCCGGGAAGATCTCGACAAACTCGAGACGGACCCGGGCAGTGTGCTTGCTGTTGCGTATGACCTTGTCTTGAACGGGTATGAGCTTGGCGGAGGATCACAGCGGATTTACGAACGGGATATCCAAGAGCGGATGTTTAAATTACTTGGATTCACGGAAGAGGAAGCAAACGAACAGTTCGGCTTCTTGATGGAAGCGTTCGAATATGGAACGCCACCGCATGCGGGCATCGCGTTAGGTCTTGACCGTCTGATCATGTTACTCGCTGGACGTACAAACTTACGGGATACGATTGCTTTCCCGAAAACGGCGTCGGCAAGTGATTTATTAACAGCGGCACCAAGTCCGGTTTCAGATGCACAATTAAATGAGCTATCGATTCGGACGGCAGTCAAACAGTCGTAACAGCAACAGATTTCCTTCCATAAGAGAAGGAAATCTGTTTTTTTTAGAGGAGGAATGAAGATGGAACGGTCTTTTTTTGAACGGTCACCGGTCGACGTCGCACCGGACTTGCTCGGGAGTGTCTTGACGGTCAATGCAGTCACGATGCGAATTGTTGAAGTCGAAGCGTATCTTGGACCGCATGATCAAGCGGCTCATTCTTACAGTGGGCGACCGACGAAACGGACTGCACCGATGTTTGGACCGGCTGGACACCTCTATGTATATTTCACGTATGGGATGCACCATTGCCTGAACATCGTCTGTGGAGAGACTGGTCAAGGGTATGCCGTATTACTGCGCGGTGCGGAAATTATCAGCGGACATGATCTCGTTGCCGAACGACGATTTGCAAAATCATACGCGACGTTAACCAAAGCCGAACAAAAAAACTTGGTCGACGGTCCGGCTAAGCTGTGCCAAGCGTTTGGTTTGACGACAGAAGATTCGGGTGTGGATTTGTACAGGGATGAACGCTTTCAGATTGAAGTGGGGGAAGCGGAGAACATCGTTCAGACGACACGGATCGGAATCCCGAATGCCGGGGAAGCGACGAAGTATCCGTGGCGTTTTTACGAATTTGGCAGCCCCGGCGTAAGTAAAAACTAAATTATCAAAATTGGAACGAAATGAGAGGGCGGATTTGATATCCGCCCCCTCATATGTTAGTTCATCGTTTTGGTGTATTGATTGATTTTTTAGCTTGTTGTTTTTTATAAAATTTGTAGACGATCGGTCCGACCGTCGTAGCAAGCGTAATCAGCGTCTTGAGTTTCCCTTTTTTAGCAGCCATGAAATGATTCACTCCTTAGTAAGTTGTACTAATCATATTCCACGAAAACAAAAAATCAAAACCTTTTCAGCACATCAATCGTTTGCGGAGAGGAAGAAGATTGAGATAGTACGGGTAAGGATAACAAAGGAGTGAGTGCCATGGCAGGAGTCGTTTGGTATCGAAATGATTTACGGGTCGACGATCATGAAGCGTTAACGCAGGCCTGTGCCGAACAAGACAAGGTTCGGGCAGTTTTTATTCAACAAGAGACGGAACAGCGTGGCCGACAACAAGTGATCTTTGAACAAGAGACATTACACGCCTTACGAAATCATTTAGGACAACTCGGAATCGAACTGACGATTTTGCAAGGCGATACGATGGAACAACTTTCGCACTTCACGGCACCGGAGGATGTCCTCTACTTTCACCGGATGACCGGTTTTTATGAAGCGCGTCTCGAACAGCAGGTTTTGCAACAGTATACAGCCCATATGTATGAAACGCAGACGCTGCACCGGCGGGAAGACATCGGGAGTGACGAACTGAAACGCGTCTTTACGGCCTTCCGAAAAAGAGTGGAACAGTCCGGCCGATTTGAAGAACCGATCGATGCACCGGGAGAGATTCGTTATGCTGAACCGCCGGATAAGGAAAAGATGGATTCTCGTACGTCATTCCCGTTTGCAGGAGGAGAAACGGCAGGGCGTAATCGCCTGGCTGCTTACTTGGAAGGACCCGTCTTTACCTATAAAGAGACACGGAACGGATTCGACCGCGATGATTCTTCGAAGTTATCTGCTTGGCTTGCGAACGGTTCCCTTTCGCCGCGGCGCGTCATGGCAGAACTGCAACGTGCCGAACGGAAGCACGGTGCCAATGAATCGACCTACTGGCTATATTTCGAACTGCTTTGGCGAGATTTTTTCCATTTGACGATGCGTGAGACCGGTCACCGGCTTTTTCGATCAAATGGTCTACGAGACGGTCAACTAACATGGAAAACGGATCAAGCAGTCGTCGATTCTTGGATTGCCGGACAGACGGGTGAGCCATTCGTTGATGCATTCATGCGGGAAATCAAGGAGACCGGTTGGATGTCGAACCGTGGACGGCAGATTACGGCGAGTTATCTGATTCATGACTTAAAACAGGATTGGCGGATCGGTGCCCGGTATTTTGAGCAGCAGTTGATTGATTTTGATGTCGCTTCCAATTACGGGAACTGGGCGTACATCGCGGGAGTCGGAAATGCGACCCGAACGCCACGATTTAATCCTGAATTTCAACAACAAAAATATGATCCGACGAAAGCATTTATCCGACGCTGGATGTCAAGCGAAACGACTGAAAAATGACCAAATTTTAAGGATCAGAACCAGTTGCATTTCGATAAGGGGAATGCTATATTAAATGCAACAGATGGGGTTCCTGAGATGTACGAGAGCCGCCTTTTATCTTTGAGCCACTCTTTTTTGATAGGGAGTTTGACGTTCCAACTAGTAGTACATGCCTCGTAACACAGCAGGAGGACGTACGAATAGGAATCGGATAAGACACCCACCTGCGCAGCAGGTTCAAAAATAAGGTATCGACACGGCACTTCGGGTCCCATCGTTTCTTTTTAACTGGATTTACACTATACGTCGCATGACGTTTTTTTTTATGATATAATTCCGAGTAAAACAGTATGAGTATTGTGAGGTTATGGAGATGTTACATCAATTTTCACGTAATGAGTTAGCAATCGGTAAGACCGGACTTGACGCATTGGCATCCAAGTCTGTTGCGATTTTAGGAATCGGCGGAGTCGGTTCGTTTTCAGCAGAAGCCTTGGCCCGCAGTGGTGTCGGTCGGTTGATTCTTGTTGATAAAGACGATATCGATATTACAAATGTCAACCGTCAGATCCATGCTTTGTTACCGACAGTCGGTCAACCGAAAGTTGATGCAATGGCGGATCGTTTGATGCAAATCAATCCGGATTTAGAAATCGTCCGTTTGAAGATGTTCTATAACGAAGAAACGTACGAAGCCTTTTTCGCAGAAAATCCGGATTATGTCATTGACGCTTCGGATACGGTATCGTTTAAGATTCATTTGATCAAAGAGTGTAAACAACGTCAAATTCCAATCATTTCGAGTATGGGAATGGCGAACAAGATGGATCCGACACGAATCAAAATCGTTGATATTAAAGATACAAGTTACGATCCGCTGGCGAAAGTCATTCGGACGCGATTGCGTAAGGAAGGGATTCATAAGGGAGTTCCGGTCGTCTTCTCGGATGAACCACCGGTCAAAATCATCGAAGAAGTCCGCCAAGTCGTTGGTAACGATGAAGCCTTTATCCGGAAAGCCAAAATGCCCCCAAGCTCAAACGCTTTTGTTCCGTCAGTCGGCGGATTAATCGCAGCGAGTTATGTCATTAATGAAATTGTTCGGGAAGCTGGCGTCATCATCGAACGTGTCCGTTAAAAAAAGCGACCTGCTGAGGTCGCTTTTTCTAATCATTTACGGTTGTTTTTTCCAGAAATCGAGACGGGCCTGTAATTGTTTTTCAAATCCGCGTGGACTTGGCTTGTAAAAAACAGGTTTGGTTCGTGCCAGATTTTCCGGCCAGTAATTCTGTTTAACGTAAGCATGGGGAAACTGGTGCGGATACTGGTATTCGACACCATTGCCAAGCGCCGCCGCACCGGCATGATGCGCATCCCGTAAATGCGGCGGAACCGGACCACCGTCTGATCGACGAACGAGTTCGAGTGCTTGATCAATTGCAGTAATGACAGTGTTTGATTTCGGAGCCGTCGCGAGATACAGAACGGTCTCGGCGAGTGGAATCCGTGCCTCCGGAAAACCGATGTATTCACAGGCCCGAGCACATGCATCGACGATCAGAAGAGCTTGCGGATCGGATAATCCGATGTCTTCTGCCGCATGGACGTAAAGTCGACGGACGATGAAACGGGGACTTTCCCCAGCTTCAATCATGACGGCAAGCCAGTAAAGGGCAGCGTCGGGATCCGAGCCACGAATCGATTTGATGAAGGCCGAGATGACATCGTAATGCCGGTCTCCATCTTTATCATATTTCAGTGCTTTTTGCTGAATCGATTCTTCGGCTACAGCAAGATCAATCGTGATTTTTCCGTCCATTTCCGGTGTTGTTAGAACGGCGAGTTCGAGTGCGTTGAGCAACGCCCGGTAATCGCCGTCTGAGAGCTTGACATAATGATCGATTGCTTCCTCGGTGACAGTGACCGGATACTTGCCGAGACCACGGTCTGCGTCTTCTAAAGTCCGATGCAGGACAATTCGTAAATCGTCTGTCGTCGGAGTTTCAAACCGGAAAACGGTCGCCCGGGATAATAGGGCGGCATTGACTTCAAAGCTTGGGTTTTCCGTCGTTGCACCAATTAGTGTGATTGTTCCGGCTTCAAGGGCAGGCAGCAGGGCGTCTTGTTGCATTTTATTGAAACGATGGATTTCATCTAAAAATAAAATGGTTTTTTGTTGGTCAAACTGCAAACGGGATTCCGCTGCTTTTAATACTTCACGCAACTGATCAAGTTTTGCCGTGACGGCATTTAATTGTTCAAATGCCGACTTCGTATAACTGGAAATGACACGGGCAAGCGTTGTTTTTCCAGTTCCCGGTGGTCCGTAAAAAATAACGGTCCCGAGCCGGTCAGCGAGAATAGCCCGACGTAATAAGGTCGATTCTCCGATCAAATGGCGTTGTCCAACGATTTCGTCCAGTGATTGAGGGCGCATCCGATTGGCAAGCGGTCCGGCCGGAGAATGTGATTCAAATAAATTAGCCATAGGTAGCGTTCCTTCTTTCAACTTTTAGCTACTACTATACTAGAAAGGATGTCTTTTCGCATGATGAAAATCTCGACAAAAGGCCGTTATGGTCTGACAATCATGATTGCACTCGCCAAAGGAGGCGAGGCAAAGCCATTGTCTTTAAAAAAAATTGCGCAGATGTATGATCTGTCCGAGCACTACCTGGAGCAATTGATTGCCCCGCTTCGAAACGGCGGTCTCGTCAAAAGTGTCCGCGGGGCATACGGCGGATATAAACTGGGGCGTCCTGCTGAGGAAATCACAGCAGGGGATATCATTCGTTTGCTCGAAGGACCACTCGTCGTCGTCGAAGGGGACAACTGTGATGAGGTGACGAAACGTAAGTTATGGGATAAAATTCAACGTGCTGTCGACGATGTGCTCGATTCGACGTCATTAAAAGATTTAGCTGAAGAAGACGATACAGGTTATATGTTTTATATATGAGAGGTGAAAAACGATGATGTATTTTGATCATGCAGCAACAACACCGATGCGTCCGGAAGTACTCGAGAAGATGACACCATACATGCTCGAACAATTCGGTAATCCGTCGAGCGTCCATGCTTTCGGCCGGTCCGGTCGGGCAGCGATTGATACAGCACGGCGAATGATCGCAACGGAACTGAACGCAAAACCGACGGAAATCATCTTTACGAGTGGTGGTACGGAATCGGATAACTACGCCATCATCGGTGCTGCCATGCAGTACCAGTCAAAAGGCCGTCATGTCATTACGACACGGTTTGAACACCATGCCGTACTCCATGCCTTCGAGGAACTGGAGAAACGGGGATTTGACGTGACGTATCTTGATATTCCAAAGTCCGGTATCGTGACGGAAGATGCTTTGCGCGCTGCCGTTCGACCGGATACGATTTTAGTATCGATCATGTTCGGAAATAACGAAGTCGGAACGATCCAGCCGATTGCGGCATGTGGCCGCTTCTTGCGGGAGAAACAGATTGTGTTCCATACCGATGCCGTTCAAGTATTTGCGAAGTCACAAATTGATGTGGAAGCGATGCACATCGATTTGCTGTCGGCATCGAGTCATAAAATCAACGGACCAAAAGGCGTCGGGTTGTTATATGTCCGGTCGGCTGTTAAGTTAGCTCCTCAATCCTATGGAGGAGAACAGGAACGCAAGCGGCGTGCCGGAACGGAAAATGTCGCCGGGATTGTCGGTTTTACGGAAGCGGTCCGTCTGATGGCAATGGAACGGGATGGGCAGGCCGAACAGTACCAGTTCTTACGGACCACATTACTTGAGCGGCTTCGTGCCTCATCGATTGACTTTGAGGTCAACGGGGCAGAAGGGTTACCGCAAGTCATCAATTTGTATTTCCGAGACGTCGAAATCGAACCGTTTTTGATTATGCTCGACATGCGGGGAATTGCTGTTTCAAGTGGAAGTGCCTGTACGGCGGGATCGATTGAGCCGTCCCATGTTTTGTCGGCGATGTATGGTGAAAATCCACGAACAAAACAATCGGTCCGCATTAGTTTTGGACGGGGAAACGATGTGGCACAAGTCGAACTGCTCGCACAAGGCCTGATAGATGTCGTAAAATCGTTTCAGAACAATTAAGAGGTGAAAACAATGAATACACGCGCAAAAGCACCGGAGGAAACAACGGTCGTCGTCGGTATGTCCGGCGGTGTCGATTCTTCCGTTACAGCTCATTTATTAAAAGAACAAGGATATAACGTCATCGGAATCTTTATGAAGAACTGGGACGATACAGATGAAAATGGATTTTGTACAGCAACGGAAGATTACGAAGATGTCATCGCCGTCGCCAATCAAATCGGTATTCCATATTATGCGGTCAATTTCGAAAAGGAGTACTGGGACAAAGTCTTTACGTACTTCTTGGATGAATACAAACTCGGTCGGACACCGAATCCGGATGTCATGTGTAATAAAGAAATCAAATTCAAGGCATTTCTTGACCATGCGATGCGCCTAGGGGCAGACTTTGTTGCGACGGGGCATTATGCTCGTGCCGTATACGAAGACGGCGAGCATAAATTATTACGCGGTGTCGACGCAAACAAGGATCAAACGTATTTCTTGAACCAATTGTCCCAAGATCAAATCGCCAAAGCGATGTTCCCAATCGGGCATATGGAAAAATCAGAAGTGCGGAAAATCGCCGAAGAAGCGAACCTTGCGACGGCCAAGAAAAAAGACTCGACCGGCATTTGTTTCATCGGAGAACGGAATTTCAAACAGTTCCTCAGCCAGTATCTGCCGGCTCAACCAGGTGAAATGCGGACACTCGAAGGCAAAACAATGGGACGTCATGACGGTCTGATGTATTACACAATGGGTCAACGTCACGGTCTCGGTATTGGTGGAGACGGGGAACCGTGGTTCGTCGTCGGGAAAAACCTGAAAGACAACATCTTGTTCGTCGAGCAAGGATTCCACAATGAATTGCTTTATTCAGAAGGGCTTTATGCGTCTGATATCAGCTGGACGGCAACGGTGCCTGCCGGGACAGAATTCCGCTGCACCGCGAAGTTCCGTTATCGTCAAACGGATACACCCGTAACAGTCCGTGTACTGGACGGTGGACGTTTAGACGTCGCGTTCGACGAACGGCAACGGGCGATTACTCCCGGACAAGCCGTCGTCTTTTATGACGGTGACGTATGTCTTGGTGGGGCGACGATTGATGATGCGTACAAAGCCGGCAAACAGTTAACGTATCTTGCGTAAGGGAGAGGTTTAAATGAACTACAACGAAGTCGGGTTCCGACATCTGGAATCCGGTAATTATGAATTGGCAGCTCAAGCCTTTAATGATGCCATCGAACAACAACCGAATGATCCGACCGGTTATGTCAACTTGGGAACATTGCTCCAATCAATGGACGATGCCGACCGCGCACTCCGGTTTTACGACAAGGCGCTTACGATTGATCCAACGTTCGCAAGTGCTCATTATGCCAAAGGTGCGCTGTATTTTTCGGCAGATTTACTGGTCGAGGCTGAAGAATCATTGCGTCTTGCTTTGCTGCATGGACTCGATGATGCCGATCTTCATTTCATGCTCGGACTGACGTATCAAAAACTGGGTGATCCGGTTCGAGGCATTCCTCGTTTAAAACAAGCGACAGAACTGAATGGTGTTGATGTAGAAATCGCCTTTCAGTACGGTCTTGCCCTCGCTCAGAACGAACAGATCGAAGAAGCAGCTGAAATCTTCGAACAAGTCTTGTTGCTGGAAGAGACACATACGGATGCCCGTTATAACTATGCGATTGCACTGGCATTTTTAGGTCAGCAGGAAGCGTGTTATACGGAACTTGAAACCGTGCTTGCGTATCAGCCGAACCACACGTTGGCGCAAGATGCGAAAGCCAAAATGGATGCTTTGTTGAACTAAAAAAGAGCGTTGCGACCGATGATTGAGAATCGGTTCGGCAACGCTTTTTTTTGATTAATGACCGACTTCACGGACGACGCGAAGCGGTGGACCGGAAAAGTCTTCATAGGCCTCGTCCATGTTTTTTGTATACAGTTCAATGACGTTTTGTTCCGTGTCCTTGAAGTACGCAGAATACTCTTTATCGTTCGATGTCTCTTGCTCGTCCCACTCCCGAATTTTGACATCAATCGACGCAGCACGTAACAGATCAAGAGCTTCATTAAATTCATTCTTCTCGATATAAAAGGCGCAATGGACATGCATGCCGCCTTCGTCATACAGGCTGTCCCACTCCGTGACGGGAAGACGTTTGACGGTCCGTTCCTCCATCGTGAAGTCACGCTTCAGCCAAAGACCAAGACGTGTGTTTCCCCCGATATACAGCCAGGTCGCCCAGACACCGTCTTGTTTTTCTTGTTCCTGACTCGGCTCCGCATCATCGGGCGCCCACTGCTCGACGATCGGGATGCCGAGCGTCCCGTTCCAAAACGCAACAGCGCGGTCCATATCCTCGACTTCTAATACTAATTCACATAATCCGGCAATCGGTAGACGTCCCATGATTCGTTCCTCCATTCGTATATTAGCTCAAGGAATGTTTCCCTCATTTAAAATCCGTTAAACGAATGCTATGATAATAGCAGAGTAACGGAGTCCAGAAAGAAAGCAGGTGGAGTGATGGAGCACCCCCATCAAGTAGTTGGTCGCGTCAAACGTGTGCTTTTTTCCTCCGAAGAAGAAGCCCATTCGATTGTTTTGATTGCCATCAAAGAAAAAAACTTTGAATTAAAAGAGACGGAACTTGTTGTCACGGGGACCGGCGTCGGAATCGAACTCGGTGGAACGTATCAAGCGTTCGGACGATTGATTGATCATCCGCGATTCGGTAAACAATTAAAAGCGGAGTTGATCCGGCGGTCGGTGCCGATGACAAAGCACGCGGCTGTCCGTTTCCTGACGAACGGTTCGTTTACCGGCATTGGTCCGAAAACAGCGAAAAATATTGTCGATGCCCTTGGTGAAGATGCCATCGACGTCATTTTAAAAGACAGCAAGGCGCTTGATCGTGTGCCTGGACTGAAACAAAAACAAGCGGATGTCATCTTTAGTCGCCTGGCGACGTTATACGGCGTCGATCAACTGATGCTCTTTTTAGCGCCGTTTGATGTCACCCCGAAACTGGCAGCGAAAATTTATGCTGCTTACGAAGGGGATGCGATGGCACGCATCCGTGAGAATCCCTATTCCTTAATGTACGAGGTTAGTGGAATCGGGTTTAAGACAGCCGACCAAATTGCCTCGCATCTGGGACTTGTCGGCTTGCATCCGGAACGGGTCGCAGCGTCAATCATGCATATTTTGGAGCAAGAGGCGGGCGAAGGACATGCCTTTGCGACCGTCGAATCGCTGTTGCAACGGGCACCTCGTCTGCTCGGCGAAGATCCCGGTGAGCGGCTGGAACAAGCGATCGAGCTGTTGTTGACGGAAGACAAGGTAAAACTCGAAGAAGGTTGTTTGTACTTACCAACGATTTTTTACGCCGAAGTCCGGGCAGCAAAAGAGTTGGCCCGCGTGATGGCGAATGGTGCGGAACAGGAAGTGGATGTTGCGACGATCTTATCAGCAATCGGGCAGCTCGAAGAACGATTCGGGATGGAATATGCGGTCCAACAACGAGAAGCGATCGAGCTCGCAGTCAAGGCTCCGCTGATGGTGTTGACAGGTGGTCCCGGTACCGGGAAGACGACCGTCATCAAAGGAATTTTGCATGCCCTTCAGGAAATTCACGACTGGCCGCTCGAAAAAAGTCAGGTCAAATCGGGTGATGTCTATCCGTATGTGCTCGTCGCCCCGACCGGACGAGCAGCAAAACGCCTGTCTGAAGCGACGGATGTCCCGGCCATGACGATTCACCGGCTCCTGAAATATGACGGAACGAACTTCCAATTAAACGAAGATCAACCGATCACAGGGAAGGTGTTGATCATTGATGAATCGTCGATGATTGATATTTATCTGTTGTCGAGTTTATTGAGGGCTGTGCCGAACGGAATGAAGATTCTGTTTGTCGGGGACCGTGATCAATTACCGTCGGTCGGTCCGGGACAAGTGCTCGCTGACTTGATGGATACGGACGGAATTCCGGTCGTCCGACTCAATGTCGTCCACCGTCAAGCGGAAGATTCCTCGATTCTCCGTTTAGCACATGACTTGAAAAACCGTGTCACCTCGGCCGATTTACTTGCTCCGTTGTCCGACCGTCGGTTCTATTCACTGGCACCGCAAGAATCCTTGCGTGGTATTGCCGCTTTTGCGGAGAAGGCACTTGCAAAAGGCTATTCGAAGTTCGACGTCCAAATTTTAGCCCCGACCTACCGTGGACAAGTGGGCATCGACGAACTGAACATCGTGCTTCAGCAGGTCTACAATCCGGAAGCGCCTAAAAAACGGGAAGTCAAACAAGGGACGCGGATTTACCGGAGCGGGGACAAGATTCTTCAGCTCGTCAACAATGCCGAAGAAAATGTCTACAACGGGGATATCGGTGAAATCGTCAATATTTTCTTTGCGAAGGAAAACGTCGATAAGGTCGATAAAATCATCGCTCGTTTCGATCAGACGGAAGTCGAATACAACCGGAGCGACTGGGATCAGTTCACACACGCCTATGCGATTACCATTCATAAAGCCCAAGGGTCAGAGTTTCCGATTGTTTTGATGCCGGTCTTTTTCACCGGTGCCTTCAAGCATTCCCGAAATCTTATCTATACGGCGGTGACGCGGGCGAAAGCCAGTCTACTTCTTTTCGGTGATCCACGTGCTTTTTATAAAGCCTCTCAGGAAGAAGAACCGCGCCGGCGGACACGACTCATCGAACGATTGGGCGGTATGACAAAGACTTGACGCGGTGCGTAAGATAGGTAATAATCACGATAGATGAATGGACGCAAAACGTTGATGGAAGTTAAGTAAGTCGAATGTTTCATGAACCAGAGAGAGGTGGGTGCGCTGGGACCATCTCCATGAAGAGTCGACTGAAGCTCCTTCCGGAGTCGAGTGCAAACACTTGCGGGTAATCTCCGTTAACGGATTTTTCGAGGTAAAGAGAGCATGTGTCTTTACGAACGAGGGTGGTACCACGAAAGCGATGCTTTCGTCCCTTTTCAGGGATGAATGTATCGTTTTTTTTGCGTTCAGGACAAATTAATCCATGGGGGTATTTTCGATGAAACCATTAAAACCGTTGACGGGTGCAGAAATCCGTCAGATGTATCTCGACTTTTTCCAATCTAAAGGACATGCAATCGAACCGAGTGCATCGCTTGTGCCGATTGAAGATCCAACATTATTATGGATCAATTCGGGTGTTGCTACGCTAAAAAAATATTTTGATGGACGGGTTATTCCGCAAAATCCTCGGATTGTCAACGCGCAGAAATCCATCCGGACAAACGATATTGAAAATGTCGGAAAAACCGCACGTCACCATACGTTTTTTGAAATGCTCGGAAACTTCTCTGTCGGAGATTACTTCCGTGAAGACGCCATCAAATGGGGGTGGGAACTGTTGACGAGTGACGAGTGGTACGGACTCGATCCGGAACGTCTCTCGGTAACGATTCACCCGGAAGATGATGCAGCACGTCAGATTTGGCTTGAACTCGGTGTCCCGGCTGAACGTATCATTCCACTGGAAGATAACTTCTGGGAAATCGGTGAAGGCCCATCTGGTCCAAACACAGAGATTTTCTTCGACCGCGGACCGGCATTCGGAGACGATCCAAATGATTCTGAACTATATCCAGGCGGTGAAAACGAACGGTATCTCGAAATTTGGAACATCGTGTTCAGTCAATATAACCATGATGGACACGGCAACTACACAGAATTACCACGTAAAAACATTGATACAGGAATGGGTCTTGAGCGGATGGCAAGTGTTATGCAAGATGTGCCGACGAACTTTGATACGGATTTGTTCATGCCGATCATTCACAAGACGGAAGAAATCAGCGGTAAACTTTACCGCGACGACGCAAAACTCGATGTCGCATTCAAAGTCATTGCTGACCACATTCGGACCGTTGCCTTTGCAATCGGAGACGGTGCGTTGCCTTCAAACGAAGGACGTGGCTATGTCTTACGCCGATTGCTCCGTCGTGCCGTGCGTTACGCAAAAATGCTGGGCATCGAACGTCCATTCATGTATGAACTCGTTGATACAGTCGGCAGCGTCATGGTCGATTTCTATCCACAAGTCCCGGAAAAGGCTGATTTCATCAAACGTGTCATTAAAAACGAAGAGGAACGGTTCCACGAAACGTTACATGACGGCTTGGCAATCTTGAATACAGTCGCGCAAACAGCTAAAAACAACGGGGAACAGATTATCAGTGGAGAAGATGCGTTCCGTCTGTATGACACATACGGTTTCCCGCTTGAATTGACAGTCGAATATGCAGAAGATCATCAGATGTCCGTCGACGAAGAAGGATTTAAACGGGCGATGGATGAGCAACGTAAACGTGCCCGTGCTGCCCGCGAAGACGGCGGTTCAATGCAGCAACAATCGGAAGTTTTGGCGACGTTGACCGTTCCAAGTCAATTCGTCGGTTATACGGAACTTGAGACGGATGCAAAAATCATTGCTTTGTTGCATGATGGAGAACGAGTGACAGAAGTTGCTGCTGGGGAAGAAGCACAGTTGTTGCTCGACATCACACCGTTTTATGCGGAAAGTGGTGGCGAAGTCGCTGACTCAGGAACAATTACAGGACCGGATTTCGTCCTCGATGTCAAAGATGTACAAAAAGCACCGAATGGTCAAAATCTGCATACCGTCATCGTTCGGACGGGCATTGCCTTGGCAGATGCGACAGTTCGTGCGACGGTCGAAGCGTCGTCCCGTCAGGCAATCACAAAAAATCATACCGCAACACATTTGTTGCATAAAGCACTGAAAGATACACTCGGCACACATGTCAACCAAGCAGGTTCACTTGTATCGGCAGATCGTCTCCGTTTTGACTTTTCACATTTTGGGGCAGTAACGGCAGAAGAATTGACAACAATCGAACAAGATGTCAACCAAGCAATTTGGGCATCACTTGCAGTCGAGATTGAAGAGATGAACATTGCCGATGCGAAAGCAAAAGGCGCAATGGCACTGTTTGGTGAAAAATATGGCGAGACGGTTCGTGTCGTTTCAGCGGGCACATATTCCATCGAATTATGTGGCGGAATTCATGTTCAAAACACGGCAGAAATTGGTCTGTTCAAGATTGTTTCAGAATCAGGAATCGGAGCTGGAACACGACGGATCGAAGCAGTAACAGGTGCTGGAGCATATCGTGTGATGAACGGTCACTTACAGACACTTGAACAGGCAGCACGTGTACTGAAAACAAAAACGACGGAAGTGCCGGGACGGATCGAAGCGCTTCAAGCTCAGCTTCGGGAAACGGAGCGTGCACATGAATCGTTACAAGCAAAACTTGCGAATATTGAAGCGGCGTCGCTAAAAGATGATGTTGAGCATATCAACGGAGTCCAAGTTCTCTCGAAACAAGTGGATGTTTCGGATATGGATGCACTCCGCGGTATGATGGATGAGTTGAAATCAAGTCTCGGTTCAGCAATCATCGTTCTTGGTAGTGCACAAGGCGATAAAGTCAACCTCGTTGCGAGTGTCTCGAAAGACTTAATCGATCAAGGATACCATGCCGGTAAATTGATCAAAGAAGTGGCAACACGCTGCGGCGGCGGCGGCGGCGGTCGTCCGGATATGGCGCAGGCTGGCGGAAAAGATGCTGCGAAATTAAACGAAGCACTTGCGTTTACTTCACATTACGTGCAATCACTGGCATAATAGAGAAGTAGTGTAAATGAAAGAGGTGATTAACGTGAGTCAGATGGATCAAACGATGAAATTTAATTTTCCAGAAGACGATAGCCAAGCAGCAACACGTGAAGTGTTGTTAACGGTTTATCATGCTTTAGAAGAAAAAGGCTATCATCCGATCAACCAGATTGTCGGATATTTACTTTCCGGTGACCCTGCTTACATTCCTCGTCATAACGATGCACGTAATATGATCCGAAAGATTGAACGTGATGAACTGTTAGAAGAACTCGTGAAATCTTATCTATCGGAGAGTGGAGACAAAAAATGAAGCGTGCCATCGGACTTGATGTCGGTTCGAAGACGATTGGAGTGGCGGTGAGTGATTTGATGGGTTGGACGGCACAAGGCGTTGAGACCATCAAATGGACAGAACCTGAATATCCGGTCGCCTTCAAGCGACTCGAGGCAATTATTAAGGAATACGGTGTCGAAATCATCGTCATCGGACATCCGAAAAACATGAATGGATCGATTGGTCCGCGGGCCGAGGCGAGTGAAGCCTTTGCACGGGAAATCGAGACACAGACAGGCCTTTCGACTGTTCTGGTCGATGAAAGATTGACGACGATGCAGGCAGAACGTATGCTGATTGATGCCGACGTCAGTCGAAAAAAACGAAAACAAGTCATCGATAAGATGGCAGCAGTCATGATCCTACAATCGTATTTGGATCGGGCAAACCGATAAGGAGGAAATGAGATGTCGGAAGAAAAACGGCAGTATCTCTTTCCTGATGAAGACGGTGGCGAACATCTTTTCGAAGAGTGGTACCGTTATGTCAGTGAGCGAACCGGTAAGACCTATCTATTTCTCGAAATGATTGGTCATCCGGAAGAGGGCGCAGATGATTTAATCATTTGCGAAATCGATGAGTTTGGCGAAGGCGAAGATGATTTTGAATTAAGCCTGATTGATGAAAACGATGAGCAGACTTGGGACGAACTCGAGGTTGCCTTAAAGGAGCGGATGAATGATGCAACAGAATGAACCTACACACTACGTAATTCCCGATGGAGAAGGTAACGAATTTAAATTTGCCGAGCGCTTACGGTATGAAAGCCCGCGCTCAAACAAAACATATATCTTCCTCGAGCCAGTCGGCGCGGACTATGATGAAGCAGACGAAGTTGATATCTTTGTTTATGAGTTAGAAGAATACGGAGACGGAGATGACGATTTCAACCTCGTTCCGATTGCAGAAGATGATGCAGAGACATGGGATGAAATTGAAGAAGTCTTCAATACATTAGAAGACGAGCTTGACTAAACCGACTCGTGTATAAGGTGGTGTCGTCAGAGCAGTGGCTCTTTCGATATCACCTTGTTTTAAGAGAAGAAGGAGGAACCGATGGAAAACGAATGGAAGAAAAATGCTGAAATTGAACAGAAGCGCCGCCGGACATCGCGCCGGATTACGCTGATCATCCTTTCAGTGTTATTCACGATTTTCTTGGTAGCAGGAGCAGCCATCTATATCTTTTTAAAGAGTTCACTTGAGCCAGTTAATGAAGAAGCGACGAAGTCCGTTAAAGTCGAAATTCCGCTTGGTGCTGGAACGAGTACGATTTCAAGTCTTCTTAAAGAGAAAGACTTGATTGCGAATGAGACAATTTTCCGTTATTACATCCGCTATAAAAATGAATCGTCATTTCAGGCGGGAACGTATACGTTGACACAAGCGATGACGCCGGATGAAATCATCAATGAATTGAAAACCGGTACAATTATGAAGGCGGCAGACGTTAAAGTCACGATTCCCGAAGGAATTACGATGGATCGTCAAATTGCAATCATCGCTAAAGCAACGGGCTTTAAAGCCGACTCCATTCGAAAATCGCTGACGGATGAATCGTACATTAAGACGCTGATTGAAAAGTATCCGATGTTAACGGATGAAGTGACAAAACAAGGTGTCCTTTATTCTCTCGAAGGATACTTCTTCCCGGCGACGTACGAATTCGATAAGGGGAAAAGTATCAATCAAATAGCGGAAACGATGTTAGATGAGATGGAAAAGATTTATGATGTGAATGCTGATGCCATTAAGAAATCAGGCATGACCTTCCACGAAGTGTTGAGCCTTGGATCAATGGTCGAGCGGGAAGCCGCGACACCGGACGATCGTCGTGAAATTGCCGGCGTTTTTACGAATCGTCTAAATGACGGCATGAAACTCCAATCGGATCCGACGGTTTGGTACGGTACAGGGGAAAACACTGCACTGACGACATTAAAAGATCTTGAGAACAATTCGAAATACAATACGTATAAATACGAGGGTATTCCGATTGGTCCGATTTCCACCGTCAGTAAAGATTCAATCCTGGCTGTGCTTAATCCGAACAAGACCAAATACGTGTACTTCTTTGCTCGACCACCAAGTGATAAAAATCCACGCGGGCAAATTTTATATGAGGAAACTTATGAAGAACATCAACAAAATGTTGTGAAGTATAAACCGGAATGGGTCGAATACGAAGCAAGTAAAGAGCAATGAACAAGGGGGTTGATCGGAAACGGTACGTTCGTTTCCGGTCAACCTGTTTATGCGCAGAAGGAGTGAATTCCGAATGAACGATTTTACCGCATATGTCGAAGGGATGATTCGACCACGGGATCCTTTATTGCAAGAAATGGAAGCATATGCAAAAGAACACCATATTCCAATCATCGAATTGACGGGATCAGAAGTACTGTTGTCGTTATTGACGTTACAACAACCGAAACGGATTCTCGAACTCGGTACCGCGATTGGCTATAGTGCGATTCGGATGGCACGTGCTCTGCCGGATGCCCGGATCACGACCGTCGAACGAAATGCGAAGCGATATGCCGAGGCTAAGATGTTCATTGAACAGTCAGATGTTGCAGACCGGATTGACATCGTTTTTGCCGATGCAGTAGAATTAGCCGAAACCTTAGATCAGCAGTTTGATGCCGTTTTTATTGATGCGGCCAAAGGACAGTATAAAAAATTCTTTAACGGTTATGGGCGATTGGTGCCAATAGGCGGCGTTTTATACACGGATAATCTATTTTTGCACGGAGATGTTCTTGAGGAAGATCCTAAAATGTTCGACCGGAGAAGACGCCGGCTTGTTCGGCTGGTCAAGGAATTCACGGTATGGATGATGGAGCAAGACCAATATGATACGACGATTTTCCCACTTGGAGACGGTGTGTCCGTCAGTCGGAAGGTGAAGTCGGAATGAATGATGGAGGTACGAATTCAATGCAAAAACCGGTTGTAATTGGTGTGGCTGGAGGAACAGGTTCAGGAAAGACGACGGTCGCACGGTCACTTGTCGACGCATTCCCAAGTGAATCCATCGTCATGATCGAGCAGGATGCTTACTATAAGGATCAAAGTGAATTATCAATGGAAGAACGTTATCAAACCAACTATGATCACCCGTTTGCTTTTGATAACGACTTATTGATTGAGCATATCAAAGCCTTGCGAGAAAATCAGGCAGTTGAAAAACCGGTCTATGATTACGTTGCTCATACACGGGCGACGGAAACGATTCCGTTGGATCCCCGTGATGTCATCATCGTCGAAGGAATTTTGGCGCTTGAAGACGAACGATTACGGGAACTGATGGATATTAAAGTATTCGTTGATACCGATGCAGATGTTCGAATTCTGCGCCGGATGCAGCGCGACATGAATGAACGGGGACGGTCGATTGATTCCGTTGTCGAACAGTATACGAAAGTCGTCCGTCCGATGCATCTCCAGTTTTGTGAACCGACAAAACGGTACGCTGATATCATTGTGCCTGAAGGTGGAGAAAACCATGTGGCCATCGATCTACTCGTCACAAAGATTCGTGCGATTCTCGATTACCGGTCTGCGCTTGATCAAAGAGGATATTGATTCCAAAAAAGATGTGAATATACTATACTAGTGGAATAAAAAGGAGCGTGACAAAAATGGCAGAAAAACAGTATTACATGACGCTTGAAGGTAAGGCGAATGTTGAGAACGAATTAAACGAACTGAAGTCAGTCCGCCGTAAAGAAGTTGTCGAAAATATTAAGATTGCCCGTTCGTTTGGTGACTTATCGGAAAACGCGGAATATGATTCGGCGAAAGAAGAGCAAGCGATGGTCGAGGGACGGATTGCTCAACTCGAGGAGATGTTACGTAACGTCGCCATCATCTCGGAAGACGAAAAAGACATTTCAGTGGTTGGGATCGGGACGACAGTCACTTTCTTGATTCTCGAAGACAACGAAGAAGAAACGTATACGATTGTCGGTAGTGCCGAAGCGGATCCGTTTACAGGAAAAATTTCAAACGAATCACCAATCGCGAAAAGTCTGTTCGGTCACAGTGTCGGAGAGCAAGTTTCCGTTCAAGCGCCAGGCGGAGATTTCGCCGTTAAAATTACATCGATCAAGTAAATAAGAACTGACAGCAGCCGGAGCAATCCGGTTTTCTGTTTGAATGGAGGAAACAGGATGCCAATCGCAATTATCGGAGCGATGGAAGAAGAAGTCAACTTGCTTCGGAATGAATTATCAGAACGGAAAGATACGGTTATTGCCAACTATCATTTTTATGAAGGTTTGCTCAACAGCGTGCCCGTCGTCATCTTGAAATCAGGGATCGGAAAAGTCAATGCAGCCATCGGAACGACACTATTGCTGGATCACTTTAAGCCGAGTGCCGTCATCAATACGGGATCAGCCGGTGGATTCAAGGCGGGTTTAAAAGTCGGTGACGTCGTCGTCTCGACGGAAGTCCGTCATCATGATGTCGACGTGACGGCATTTGGTTATGAGTATGGTCAAGTTCCAGGAATGCCGGCTGCGTATACAGCAGATCCGAAATTGGTTGCAACAGCGGAAGCTGTCATTGAACGTATGGACGCGATTCGGGTCGTTCATGGTTTAATTGTGACAGGAGATTCCTTCATCCATGATACGGAACGTTCGAACATCATTAAGACGAACTTCCCGGATGTTGCGGCAGTTGAAATGGAAGCAGCGCCGATTGCTCAAGTCTGCCACCAATTTGATGTCCCGTTCGTTGTAACGCGTTCGATTTCGGACAGTGCTGACGAGGAAGCCTCTTTATCATTTGATGAATTTCTGGAGATTGCATCTATCAATTCTGCAAAAATGGTCATGGAAGTCGTCCGAACTTTGGCAGAATCTGAATAAGTCACACACGGAAAAGAAGGTACCTCATCCGAGGCGCCTTCTTTTCTCTTTGACAAAAAGTATTTAACGCTTTATATTAGTACCAGATACTAATTTTAAAGGAGCAATCATATGAATATCGGAATTGTAGGACTCGGAACATCATTGCCCGAACGTCGAATCACAAATGATGATTTAGCCGCGACACTCGATACGAGTGATGAATGGATTCGGACACGTACAGGAATCGGAGCACGACGCATTGCAGACGATACGGTGGATGTAACCGATTTAGCGACGGAAGCCGCGAAAAAAGCATTAGCAGATGCCAATTTGACAGCAGACGATATCGGATTGATTGTTGTTGGAACGGCAACCGGACGCGCTTTTCCATCGACGGCCTGTACCGTTCAGGAACGACTTGGGGCACTAAGTGCGACAGCTTTTGATATTAGTGCCGCCTGCAGTGGATTCATTTTTGCATTACAAACGGCTTCGAGCATGATGACAGCAACAGAATCCAAACATGCACTGGTCATCGGGGCAGAGAAGATGTCAAGAATCGTTGACTGGTCAGACCGGTCGACAGCAATTTTGTTTGGTGACGGCGCTGGAGCTGTCGTGCTCGGTCCAACCGAACAACAAGGATTGAATGCCTTTGAACTTGGCACAGACGGACGCGGGGCACATCTATTATTTAAAGAACTGGACGGTCCGATTGAAATGAACGGCCGGGAAGTCTTTAAGTTCGCTGTCCGGAAATTACCGGACATCGTTGAGAAAGTCATTCAAAAAGCGGGTGGATCGTTGGCGGAACTTGATTTACTGATTCCGCATCAAGCGAATTTACGAATCATCGATGCAGCACGTGAACGCCTTGGGATCGAAGAAGAGAAAGTGATCGTGACGATTGATGAACATGCGAATACATCGGCTGCGTCAATACCACTTGCATTAGAAGAAGCACGGCGGCAGGGCAGACTGTCACCGGGGACAACACTTGTCCTTGCCGGATTTGGAGCAGGTTTGACATGGGGAGCAGCTTACATTACATGGACTAAAGGAGAGAACACATAAAATGATGAGAAAACGTGTAGTAGTAACGGGTATGGGCGCATTAACACCAATCGGCAATGATGTTGATACATTCTGGAACGCTTTAAAAGCAGGAGAAAATGGAATTCGTCCGATGGAACGTTTAGATATCGATGAATATCCGACGAAAGTGACGGGAGAACTTCAAAACTTTGATATTACAGAATTTATCGAGGCAAAAGAAGCACGGAAGATGGATCGTTTCGTTCACTATTCACTCGTCGCTAGTATGGAAGCAGTCCGTGACGCCGGACTGGATGTCAAAGCGAATGCAGAACGGATCGGGGTATGGATCGGTTCTGGAATCGGTGGGGTCGAGACCATTGAGAAACAGGCAAAGATTTACTTCGAACGGGGCCACCGTCGTGTCAGTCCATTCTTTATTCCGATGATGATTCCGAATATGGCGAGCGGACAAGTCTCGATTTATACAGGAGCAAAAGGTCCTAACAATTGTTCCGTCACGGCATGTGCTTCCGGGACGAACGCGATTGGCGAAGCATTGCGTGTCATTGAACGTGGCGACGCGGACGTGATGATTGCTGGTGGTGCAGAGGCCCCGATTACGAACTTGTCGTTTGCTGGGTTCTGTGCGAACAAAGCGATGTCAACCAATCATGATCCAAACACAGCAAGCCGTCCATTCGACGAAGGACGTGACGGGTTTGTCATGGGAGAAGGGGCAGGAATCTTGGTTCTTGAAGAATATGACCATGCGATTGCCCGTGGTGCGACGATTTATGCAGAAGTCAGCGGATATGGATTAACTGCTGATGCTTATCATATTACAGCACCGGATCCAGACGGTGACGGAGGAGCGCGCGCAATGGCGATGGCGATCCAAGACGCCGGTATCGAGCCGACAGCCGTGCATTACATCAATGCGCATGGAACGAGTACACCAATGAATGATGTGCTTGAGACAAAAGCGATTCATACGGTGTTTGCAGAACATGCTGAAAAATTAGCAATCAATTCAACAAAATCAATGATTGGTCACTTGTTAGGCGGAGCCGGCGGTGTCGAAGCCATTGCGACGATTAAGTCGTTACAAGAACAAATTGTCCATCCAACAATCCATTTGGAGCAGCCAAGTGAAGGTTGCGATCTTGATTATGTCCGGGAAGGAAGCCGGTCGTGGAATCTTGAATACGCACTCAGTAACTCACTTGGATTTGGTGGTCATAACGCTTCTCTCGTCTTCAAACGATATCACGCGTGAATAGAAAAGCGATTTAACGGTTCATATGAACGTTAAATCGCTTTTTCTGTATAAAGGATTTCAGTTCTAATTTATAAAAATTCAATCGGACATCTAAAAATTCCACTTATTTTCAAATTGTTTTGAAAAAATATTTAGAAAAATCGGATAAAAGGTTTGCAAAATTATCAGAACATTGTAAACTATTTGTAACGAAGGGTTTTGTTCGAATAAAAGTAGCGACTTTTTTTTTCGCTCAAAAACCTTAGATTACTAGCTTTGGAAATTTTAGGGGGGTCATCGTATCATGAAAAAGAAAAGTTTTGCACTGGCTACATCTGTAGCCCTCGTATCAAGCGCATTCCTTGCAGCTTGTTCGACGACTGATTCAAATGACAAATCATCGGGCGATAAAAGTTCAGACAAAAAATCAAGTGAGCAAACACTAAATTTGATCGAAGCTTCGGATATTCCGACACTTAACCCAACGACTTCTACGGATGCTGTGTCGTTCAACGTCTTGAACAACACGATGGAAGGTCTTTACCGTTTGGATGAAAAGCAACAGCCGATTCCAGGGATTGCGGAAAGCCACACAGTTTCGGATGACAAGTTAACGTACACATTCAAGCTACGTGATGCAAAATGGTCGGATGGTACACCAATCACAGCAAAAGACTTCGAGTATGCTTGGAAAGAAGTTCTGAATCCGGACAACGCTTCTCAGTATGCATATGTCTTCTACAACATCGAAGGCGCTGAAGAATATAATACGAAAAAAGGTGAGCGTGATGCGGTCGGCGTCAAAGCTGTCGACGACAAGACTTTTGAAGTCAAATTAAAGGCACCTGCTGATTACTTCCTCGGGTTAACTGGATTCGGTCCATTCATGCCGAAATCAGAAGAACTTTCGAAAAAAATCGGTAAGGACTTCGGTTCGACAGCAGATAAAGCACTTTACAACGGACCATTCAAATTAACGGAATGGACACGTGAACAAGGCTGGAAAATGGTCAAAAACGATAACTACTGGGATAAAGACAGCGTGAAGCTGAACACAATCAACGTGAAGGTTGTTAAGGAAACGGCTACAGGCGTTAACCTTTACGAAAAAGGAGATATCGATCGTACAGGTCTATCTTCCGAGTTCGTTGCCCAGTTCCAAGATAGCGAAGAGTTCAAAACTAAAGGGGAATCAACAATTTTCTACCTTTACTTGAACACGAAAGTCAAAGCCTTGAACAACGAAAAAATCCGTCGTGCCATCGACATGGGTTACAACAAAAAAGGAATCACGGACGTCATCTTGGCGAACGGTTCGATTCCAGCGAACTTCCTAGTACCAAAAGATTTCGCGAAGGATGAAGGCGGAAAAGATTTCCGTGAAAAGTACCCGACATTCAACGAGTACAATGCAGACGAAGCGAAAAAACTTTGGGAAGAGGGCTTAAAAGAAATCGGTCAAGACTCGGTTGAACTTGAGCTTCTGAACTATGATAGTGATGATGCGAAGAAAATCGGTGAATTCTTGAAGGGTGAGCTTGAGAAGAACCTTCCAGGCATGAAAGTCACAATCAAGCAACAACCGTTCAAAAACAAACTGGATCTCGAAAACAAAGGTGACTTTGAGTTCTCATTCGCCGGCTGGGGTCCTGACTACCAAGATCCGATGACGTTCCTCGATCTCTTCTTGACTGACGGACCATACAACCGTGGTAAGTGGTCGGATAAAGAGTACGATAAACTCATCAACGATGCGAAGACACAAACGGATGCTACAAAACGTTGGTCAGAGCTTCAAGAAGCAGAGAAAATCCTTCTTGATTCAGCAGCGATCTCGCCTGTTTATCAGCGTGGACGTGCATTCATGGTCAAACCATACGTTAAAGGAATTGTCGAACATAACTTCGGCGCAGACTTCTCGTACAAATGGGCTTCAATCGAAGGTAAATAATAAGATCAAGCGTTCCCGTCAATCGGGAACGCTTTTTTTTGAGTCAATTAAAAAAATCTCTTCTTGAAAAGAAAGAAGAGAGAAATACGAAAAGAAAAGGTAAGATTATTTTTTTACTTTTGCGCGTTTACGCTGGAGACCCATTGCTTTTTCGACTTTCGCCAGTTTGAGTGAAGCAACCAGTTCCGCTTTATCGCGCCCTTGATCGAGAATCAGATCGAGTTCTTCTGAATCAATCAGCTCGTGATACCGTCGTTGAATCGGTTCAAGTTCAGCCACAATGACTTCCGCGACATCTGCTTTAAACACACCGTAGTTTAATCCGTCATACTTTGCTTCCAGTTCTTTAATGGAGATGTCGGCAAGTAATGAGTAGATTTCGAGTAAGTTCGAGACGCCCGGTTTGTTTTCCCGGTCAAACCGAACGATGCCTTCTGAATCGGTGACGGCAGACTTGATTTTTTTACGGATGACGTCTGGTGCATCGAGCATCGAGATATATCCTTTTGGGTTTGTATCTGTTTTCGACATCTTTTTGTCCGGAGACGTCAAACTCATGATACGGGCACCCGTTTCTGCAATGACCGGTTCCGGCATTTTGAACGTCTCATAATAGCGGCTGTTAAAACGTTGCGCCAAATCACGCGTCAACTCAATGTGTTGTTTTTGATCATCACCGACCGGAACAAGCTCTGCGTCATATAACAAAATATCTGCAGCCATTAATGTCGGATAAACAAATAGTCCGGCACCGATCCGGTCTTTTCCTTGTGACTTGTCTTTATATTGTGTCATCCGTTCAAGTTCTCCCATACCCGAGAGACAAGTTAACATCCAACCGAGTTGCGCATGCGCTTTAACTTCGGATTGGACAAAAATGGTCGATTTCTCGGGATTAAGACCACTTGCGATATAAAGTGCAGCAAGCGCCCGTGTATTGTTCATCAGTTCGACCCGGTCAATCTCGACCGTGATGGAATGTAAATCGACGATGCAGTAATACGCATCATGCTCATCCTGTAAATTGACGAAATGTTTCATGGCGCCGATGTAGTTTCCGAGTGTTACCGTACCGGTTGGTTTGATGCCTGAAAAAATTGTTTTCATAAAAACCCCTCCAAAAAATAAAATAGAATAAAAAAAGATGACTCGTTCCCCTGAAATAATCAAGGGACGAGTCATCGCGTTGCCACCCAAGTTGCTAGAATCTAGCCGCTCAATTGCTGTAACGGGCAGACCCGTCTGATTCTACACGATTTCGAATCAGCCACTCCGAAGTCCATTCCATCTGTGCCGACTGTCCATTTCCACCATCCATGGACTCTCTGTAAGTGGTGATCAGATGTACTACTCTTCTTCACTGTGTTCTCTTATGCCATTACTTTTACTTTACCATATTTTGATTCAAAAGGTCATTCAAATTCAATTAAATGAAAGAGAGAAGCAATGAGAGTGCAATACAGATAAAACCGGCAGACAAATAAGGCGTCGTCCGGTTAGAAGCCCGTTTTTGCTTCGCTTCCAACAATTCCTCTTCTTCATCTTCGTCTTCATAATAATCACCATCCACTTCCCGCAATCGTGCTTCCCGTTGTTTTTTAAAACCTGCTGTGATGCCTTTAAAAAATCCGTTGGCCGACATATTCGAGAAAAAGCCGATGGCTAACAAGAGGAAACCAGCGATGAAAAGACCGCCTGAAACGTGATAGACAAAGGAATGGGTGGCATCCATAACGACGGCCCAAGTGGTGTAAGCAACCGTTAAAATCAAGGCAATCAAAAGTGGTCGTATTAATTTGGCTGACATGATGAACCTCCTACAACTAGATGATAGTTTCATTATACGCAAAGCAACAGCTCGTTACGACTATACGCGATTTAGAATCTGTAAAACAGCAAATAGTGTGACTATTCACTTGACGTTATTGTTATTCTCACATAAAATCAATTTATCACTTCGTTTAAGATTTTGAAACTAGGTCAATGCGTTTTGGGGAACGTTGTTGCAGTTTCGACGAGATGTCTAAAAATCGTTTGTTTAAACGGTTTTGAAAAAGAAAAAGGAGATGACTTACCGATGAACAAAAAAACAGTCGGTCTCGCGTTATCAGTTATGCTTGCAGGAAGTGTTGTACTTGCAGGTTGTTCAACAACAGGTGACGGAGATAAAGATGCAGGTTCTTCTAACGGGAAAAAGGTCTTACGTCTAACAGATACGTCTGATATTACGACGGTTGACCCGGCACAAGCAACGGATGCCGTTGCATTCAACATGATCGGAAACACGATGGAAGGTCTTTACCGATTAGACAAAGACGGTAAAGCGATTCCGGCACTCGCAGAAAAAACAGATATTTCAAGTGATAACCTCACATACACATTCACGCTTCGTGATTCTAAATGGTCAGACGGAACGCCAGTCAAAGCACAAGACTTTGAATTTGCCTGGAAACGTGCGGTCGATCCGAAAACTGCTTCCGGTTATGCATATATCTTTGATACGATTAAAAACGGATCAGACGTTTCTCAAGGGAAAAAACCGGTTGATGAACTAGGCGTTAAAGCAATTGATGACAAGACTCTTGAAGTAAAACTCGAGCGTCCTGCGCCATACTTCCTTTCGCTTACATCATTCGGAACATATACGCCAATCAGCGAAGATTTCTATAACAAAAACAAAAAAGATTTCTCGCTTCAACCGGATAAACTGCTTTACAATGGTCCTTTCGTGTGGACTTCTTGGAAAACGGATTCAAAACGTGTTCTGACAAAAAACGAAAACTATTGGGACAAAGATGCCGTTAAATTGGATGAAGTTTCAATCCGTGTCGTAAAAGACAACTCAACAGTTGCAAACTTGTATGATACAGACGAAATCGATTACGCCGGACTTACTTCAGAGCAAGTCGCGACGTACGAATCAAAACCTGAATTCAAGACAGCACTTCGTTCATCGATCGCGTACTTGAAGTTTAACAATGAAGACGCGATGATGAAAAATGTGGATGCGCGTAAAGCCATCGCACGCGCCATCGATCCAAAAGGAATCACGGATACGTTGCTTGCAAACGGTTCGATTCCGACAACAAGCTTTATTCCGAAAGATTTCATCAAAGATGACGCGGGTAAAGATTATACGAGCGACATCAACTGGTTCGATCGTGATGCAAAAGAAGCAGCTGATCTTTGGAAAAAAGCAAACGGTGATAAGAAGACAACC
Source organism: Exiguobacterium sp. S22-S28 (assembly GCF_043359615.1). NCBI lineage: Bacteria > Bacillati > Bacillota > Bacilli > Caryophanales > Exiguobacterium > Exiguobacterium sp. S22-S28. Next base: position 201,584 of record NZ_JBHFFC010000029.1, read on the forward strand.
ATTGAACTCTTATCGTTTGATAATGAAGATGCTAAAAAAGTCGGTGAGTACATGAAGGGGCAACTTGAGAAAAACCTTCCGAACGTCACTGTCTCAATCAAACAACAACCATTCAAAAACAAGCTTGATTTAGAAGCAAAAGGCGACTACCAAATGTCGTATGCGCTTTGGGGTCCAGATTATCAAGATCCAATGTCAAACTTGTCCATCTTTGAATCGACAAATAGTCAAAATGACGTGAACTACAAATCATCTGCTTACGATAAATTGTTAAATGCAGCAAATGAAGAATCAGATGTCGCAAAACGTCTGGATCTCTTTAAACAAGCTGAAGCACAATTGATCGAGAAAGATCAAGCCATCGCGCCGATCTATCAAGCGGGTGCTGCGTACTTGAACCGTCCGACAGTCAAAGACTTTAAACGCCAAGTCTTTGGTGCTGACTTCCAGTACAAATACGTTGATGTGAAGTAATGAAAAACCGGAGCGTCCTTGAGAACGTTTACAAGGAACGCTCCTGTTTTATACGGCTTTTTCTGAATGGAAACTCATTTCTTATCAGAAATGTGAACTTTTCGTAAAAAATAGGTTCTAATTACTTTGTTAGCAAAGTATAATGGAATCAAACGAAAAATTCTGAAATATTGGTTTACTGTGAAAAAACAGCAACCAAAGGGCATCAATCAGTCCAAAGTGAAAAAGAATTTTAATTTTTATAACAAAATTCTTGAATGTTCCGACAATTTTGGGTCATACTGATTTTATTGATGTTTCGAAAAAAACAGAAAATCTTTATAGGGGGTGCCATCTATGGGCCGTTATTTAGCTCAACGCCTTGTTTACGGCGTACTGACGTTTTTACTCATCGCTTCGTTCACTTTCTTCTTGATGGATCTGTTACCAGGTTCACCGTTCCAAAACCAGGAAAAACTTTCGCCTGAACAATTGGATATCCTGCGGGATAAGTACAACCTGAATGATCCGCTTCCACAACGCTATGCAGCGTACATGGTCAACTTGGTTCAAGGAGACCTCGGCGTATCATTTAAATATGACAGCCGTCCAGTAACAGATTTGATTATGGAACGAATCGGACCATCGGCACAACTAGGGGTTCAAGCTCTTATTCTTGGGGTGTTATTAGGACTTGTCCTAGGTGTTATTGCAGCTCTTCGTCATAACACAGCAGTTGACTACGGTGCGATGTTTATTTCGGTACTCGGGATTTCTGTGCCATCATTCGTATTTGCGTCACTTCTTCAATACTATATCGGAGTGAAATGGGGCGTATTGCCAGTTGCCTTCTGGGAAAGTCCAGCACATACGATTCTTCCGACGGTATCCTTGTCGCTCGGTGTAACGGCCTCGATTGCACGTTTCGTTCGAACAGAGATGCTCGAAGTTACAGGTCAGGATTACGTTACGTTAGCTAAGGCAAAAGGCCTAGATGGTCAATCGATCACTTGGAAACATATGGTGCGTAACGCTTTGATTCCAGCAATTACGATTCTTGGACCAATGACGGCAGCCTTGATCACAGGGACATTCGTTATCGAAAAAATCTTTGCGGTACCTGGTCTTGGTGAATTGTTCGTCTCATCAATCACACAAAATGACTACACGGTCATCATGGGGACAACACTGTTCTTCTCAGCAGTCTTCATCTTGATGATCTTGATCGTCGATATTCTATATGGTGTCGTTGATCCACGGATTCGTTTGGGGGGTAGCAAATAATGGCAGAACAAAATTCAAATGCAAAAGCGGAACAGTTTGATTCATCGTTGTTCCAACCAGTAGAATTTAATGAACAAGCAGGCGAACGGATTGCCGGAAAAAGCTTAAACTTCTGGCAGGATGCGTGGACACGCCTTCGCAAAAATAAAGCGGCGATTCTATCGCTCGTCATTATTGTCATCATTGCACTGTTATCTTTGTTTGGACCTATGTTGTCTGGTAGAGATGCTTATACCCAAACCATCACGCAAGCTAAACTTCCGCCAAAAATCACTGGTCTCGAGTGGGCTGGTTTTGATGGTATGGCGACACTGGGTGAAAAGCCAATCGATTTTTATGAAACAAAACAAGTCAAAGATACATTCTGGTTTGGTACGGATCATCTCGGCCGTGACTTATGGTCACGTGTCTGGGAAGGGACACGCGTTTCACTTTTCATCGGACTGGTTGCGGCGATCATTGACGTTCTCGTTGGGGTCACGTATGGCGGTATCTCAGCTTACTACGGTGGACGCGTCGATAACATCATGCAACGGATTGCGGAAATTCTGACCGGAATTCCGAACTTAATCTTAATTATTTTGTTCATCTTGATTCTTGAACCGGGCATCACAACCATCATCCTGGCCATGACGATCACCGGTTGGATTGGGATGAGTCGACTCGTACGTGGACAAATCCTGAAACTTAAGAACCAGGAATTCGTTCTTGCAGCTCGTACACTTGGTGCTTCTAGCGCACGTTTAGTATTCAAACATTTGATTCCAAATACACTTGGTACAATCATCATTTCATTGATGTTCACGATTCCTGGTGCGATTTTCTTCGAGGCCTTCCTAAGCTTTATCGGACTTGGTCTTGCTCCACCACAACCATCACTCGGGACATTGATCAACGAAGGGTACAAAGAATTAAAAACGTTCCCTTACTTGCTCGTCATCCCATCTACGGTCCTCGTACTGGTCATGATCAGCTTCAATATGCTGGCCGATGGATTACGTGATGCGTTCGACCCACGTCTGCGTCGCTAACGGAAATATGAGAGGAGTTCATCCACAATGGAAACTATTTTATCAGTACGCGACCTGACTGTCGCTTTCCATACGTATGCTGGGACGGTTCAAGCCGTCCGCGGCGTATCGTTTGATTTAAAAAAAGGTGAGACACTTGCCATCGTTGGTGAATCTGGTTCAGGGAAGTCGGTTACATCAAAAGCCATCATGCGTTTGATTCCGAATCCTCCTGGTGAAATCACAAAAGGTGAAATCATGTTTGACGGGCGTGACTTAGTCAAACTATCTGATAAAGAGATGCAAAAAGTACGTGGTCGTGATATCGCGATGATCTTCCAAGATCCGATGACATCACTGAACCCGACAATGACAATTTACAAACAGATTGCAGAAGGTTTGAAACGCCACCAAGGATTGACGGGCGATGATGCTAAAAAACGGACACTTGAATTACTGACACTTGTTGGTATTCCAAATCCGGAAGCACGTCTGAAGCAATATCCACACCAATTATCAGGCGGGATGCGTCAACGGATTGTTATTGCGATCGCTCTGGCTTGTAATCCGAAAGTCTTGATTGCCGATGAGCCGACGACAGCACTGGATGTTACGATTCAGGCACAGATTCTTGAGTTGTTAAAAGACATCCAGCAAAAAACGGGCACAGCCATCATCTTCATCACACACGATCTTGGCGTTGTAGCCAATATGGCAGACCGCGTAGCAGTTATGTACGCAGGAAAGCTGATTGAAAAAGGAACAGTGGATGAAATTTTCTATGAGCCACGTCATCCATATACATGGGGACTTCTAGGATCAATGCCACGTCCTTCCGACGACCGTTCGCAAGACTTACCGGCAATTCCCGGGACACCACCAAACCTATTGCATCCACCGGTCGGTGATGCCTTTGCACCACGCAATCAGTACGCAATGAAAATTGATTTCGAGAAAGAACCTCCGTTCTTCCCGATCACAGATACTCATGAAGCGGCAACTTGGTTATTACATCCACAAGCACCATATGTAGAGCCACCGGCTGCCATCCGCGATCTTGCGCTGAAATATCGTCCAGACAGCACATTCGCGAAATCGCTTCTGAAAGGCGGTCTAAAGTAATGGAGAATCGTAATAAACTACTTGAAGTAAAAAACTTAAAACAACACTTTAATATCGGACGAGGACGCGTCGTCAAAGCCGTCGACGGCTTGTCATTCGATATTTATGAAGGTGAAGTACTTGGTCTGGTTGGTGAGTCCGGTTGCGGAAAATCGACGACTGGGCGTTCAATCATCGGTCTTTACGATGCGACAGACGGTGAAGTTCTCTTCAAAGGTGAAAATGTGCATAATAAAAAGTCTCGCAAAGAAAAACTGAAATTCAACCGATCGATGCAAATGATTTTCCAAGATCCATATGCATCATTAAATCCACGGATGACAGTCGGAGACATCATTGCTGAAGGAATTGATATCCATGGTCTCGCCAAGTCGAAAGACGAGCGGAACAACCGGGTATACGATCTTCTGGAAACAGTTGGTTTGACGAAAGAACACGCAAGCCGTTATCCGCACGAATTCTCTGGCGGACAACGTCAGCGGATCGGGATTGCCCGTGCCTTGGCTGTTGAGCCGGATTTCATCATCGCCGATGAACCGATTTCTGCGCTTGACGTATCGATTCAGGCACAGGTCGTCAACTTGATGAAACAACTGCAACGTGACCGCAGCCTGACGTACTTGTTCATTGCCCACGATTTATCAATGGTTAAGTACATTTCTGACCGGATTGGTGTTATGTATCAAGGTCACCTTGTTGAATTATGTGATGCGGATCGTCTGTATGAGAATCCTGTCCATGCCTATACAAAATCGCTGTTATCTGCGATTCCACTTCCAGACCCGGAGCACGAGCGGACACGGAAACGGATTATTTATGATCGGCCGACAGGCGGAGCGGTCGGGAAATCGAATGAAGATTCGAGCATTCCACCGTTACGTGAAATCGAGCCTGGTCATTACGTCTCGATGACGGATGCCGAGCTTGAAGCATATCAAGCCCAACTGGTATAACGTCACATGAAAAGGCATTCCTGAATGAATTCGGGAATGCCTTTTTTTAATTTTCGGAAGCAATGCGGGGAAGGTTGTTGAAGCGGTGGACAACCGAGTCTAAAGCGTTCAGCCGTTTGATTGCGTCCTCGAAAGGAATTTTTTCGTAATGATGAAGACCACCTGGTTGTTCTTCTAACGTATCTGCTTCATGAACCAATTGCTGCAACGGAGTACGATTGATTGTACCTGGTGGTAAATAAGAATCCGTATGCAACAGGACAGCAAGAGCAATTTCTTTTGCCCGTTCAGGTTCCTCACCAAGACGGATCAGCAGTTTGTGTGCCCGTTCTGCGCCTTTGATGGCGTGAATATCATTTTGACGGTATAAATCATAGTTCCAAGTGCCATCCGTATACCATTCGTAGTGTCCGATATCGTGAAGAAGAGCTGCTTTCGTTGCGGTATCCGCATCGAGACCACGCTGTGTGGCGAGTGTCAAAGCTCGTTCGGCGACGGAAATCGCATGATTCAAGCCAGACCGTTCTAAATATTTTTGAGCGATTGGGTGTTCGATGATCGTAACAAGAGTGACTGACATAATGAAATAACTCCTTCCACGAGTAAGTATTTCTATACACTTTACGTGATGTTGCAAGCAATTGCAACTGTTTACTTTGAGGTAATCGACAATCTCACACAATTAATTGACACAAGTAGGAATAGAAATCGGGTAAACGTGGTATACTAATTAATGTAGAAGATGATAATTTAGCTTTCGTTGGTTAACTGTTCTTTTTTCGGACCGAGTGAGGTGTCGGATTATGAAAGAACGTGATAAAAAGAAAAAGTTGAAAAAGCGCCTTTTGCGGGATATTTTCGAAAAGAAACTAAAAGAAATTAAGCTCCCAAAAGCAAAAGAAACGATTTCTCAACCCTTTGATCACACGCCAGCTTGCTGAAGCCACCTGGTGGCTCTGGCAAGTTTTTTTACGAAAAGTTCTTTCATCTCAAAACATATTGGGTTTTATTTCAGTTAAAATCAATGTAAACTATCAAGTAATAGAATCATCAGCTGCTGCGTAACAAATGTTCGCAGAAGAAATGATGTGAAATCAGGGGGAGGATGTTTTTCAATGGTAACACTCTATACTTCACCAAGCTGTACTTCTTGTCGTAAAGCGCGCGCATGGCTTGAAGAACATGAAATCCCATTTGTGGAACGCAATATTTTCTCGGAACCATTATCGCTTGATGAGATCAAACAGATACTCCGTATGACAGAAGACGGAACGGATGAAATTATCTCGACCCGTTCAAAAGTCTTTTCCAAATTAGATGTGTCGGTAGAAAATCTATCATTACAACATTTGTATGATTTAATTCAAGAATATCCAGGATTGTTACGCCGTCCGATTTTGATCGACGAAAAGCGTCTTCAAGTTGGATACAATGAAGATGAAATCCGCCGATTTTTACCACGTAAAGTCCGTACCTTCCAACTATTGGAAGCCCAGCGCCTTGTCAACGAATAATATACACCGAGCACGCTGCTTTCTGAGCAGTGTGCTTTTTGTTACCGCCTAAAAAGGTTAAAATAAAGATAACAAAGGAATATACCCTATATGTTTCATGATTCTTTTGAATCTATGTGAAGTGCTCGTTCGTATACTAGATAAGAGCGAGAGGAAAGGAGTGGACATATTGAAAATCGAACGCGTCAATGACAACACCGTCAAGTTCTTCATTACGTACACGGATATCGAACGCCGCGGCTTTGCCCGTGATGAGATTTGGTACAACCGTGAGCGTGGAGAACAGTTATTCTGGCAGATGATGGATGAAGCGAATGAAAAAGAGTCCATCTCCTTCGAAGGTCCACTGTGGATACAAGTACAGGCATTTGAAAAAGGTTTAGAAGTTACTGTCACGATCGCTAAAACATCGGTCGACGGTGAACAAGTAGATGAAGAGGAACTGGATTCCCTACTCCGTTCCGCGATGTCTGATGCGGAAGAGAAAGAAACAGAACTCAGTCAAGACGTCTTATTTGAAACAACGGATTTCGAGCATATCATTGCCCTTAGCCAATATGCAGAAGCACCGATCTTCGAAGAAGTCAGCACGTCTCTTTATCAAAAGGACGGACTGTACCTGCTTCACCTTCATTTTAAAGACGAGACGGAAGTGGAAGAACAGGAAAATGTGATGAGTTTAATCGCAGAATACTTGAACTTCAGTGAACAGACGATTCATCCGGTAGCGGAATACGGTAAAGTCATCGTAGCGAGTGATGTCTTTACGTTTGTTCGTAAACAGTTCCCGAATTAATGATGCGCATCACGACACTATGTAAAAGGACTGCTCCAATCGAATTTGGAAGCAGTCCTTTTTTTGAAAAAATATTACGTTAAGGTATAGCCACCATCAACAATTAATGTCTGTCCGTTAATATAGCTGGCCTTTTCAGACAGTAAGAAACAGACGACTTCTGCGATTTCTGATGGTTGAGCTGCCTGTCCCCGCAAATGGTGTTTCATGGCCAAATCAAACTTATCTTTCCCCCCGTATAACGAATGACTCAATTTCGTATCGACGGGACCGGGACAAATCGCGTTAAAGCGATATTTACCATGAAACCGGGCAGCGTACGTTTTCGTAAGAGTGAGAAGAGCACTTTTAGATGATGCGTACGGTAAGAGCATGGCCGGAAACTTGACGTGACCGACGATGGCACTGTTGTTGACGATGGAAGCGCCTTTTGAGAAACGTTTGACGGCGAGTTGAATGATTTGCTCCGGTGCATGATAATTGACTTGGAACACTTCTTTTTGCTGATCGGTTACACGTTCCGGCGCCACAGGTTTTCCGAATGTACCGGCATTGTTGAAAATGCCGTCAAGCGTCGGAAACTGTTCTTTTGTTTCTTCAAAGAATCGTTCAATCTCTTCAGGTACGGACAGATCGACTGGGAAAAAGGTGATGTGTCCATTTCCGTTCGTTTCCAGTTCTTTCCCGCTCGTCTCATTTCGTCCGAGTGCGAGGACCGTGTGTCCTTCGCGTGCCAACTGTAAGGCTGTGGCTTCACCAATTCCGCTTGTTGCACCAGTTACTAAATAGGTTTTCATGTTTACTCTTCCCTTCTACATAAAGTATGTTCCATATCAAATCAAAGGAGGGGATCTCATGTTGCGACGTGTCCAATTACTTATGACGTTACTGCTGACGGTCAGCCTAATCGGGTTCCTTTCGTATTACTGGAGTGTGTACATGGTAGGGTGGTTATCCCTGGTCATCATTCTGGTCGTACTGAGTGTGTTTGTCATCATCTTGCTTGAAAACCGAAATCCGGAGCGAACGCTTGTCTGGGCTCTGGTCATGATGGCACTCCCAGTCGTCGGTGTATTTGTGTATTTTACCTTTGGTCAAAATTATAGACGAAAAAGAATGTTTCGTCTGAAAGCGATGCTCGATGAAGAGTCTTACATTAAATATCGTACCCAGTTTGATCATGGTGTACACAATCAAGTGTTCAAACACGGACATTACGCAAAGGTTGTTAAACTTATTGATTCGATCAGTCGCCTGCCGATTTCGTATAATAGCCATACGAAGGTATTGACGAATGGACAAGAAAAATTTCCTTTGTTATTAACAGAAATCCGTCAGGCGGAACACCACATCCATCTTCAGTATTATATCGTGCGGGATGATGAACTGGCGTTAGAGTTGCAGGCTGCTTTGATCGAACGGGCTCAAGCCGGTGTAGAAGTCCGTTTTTTGTACGATGCAGTGGGCTGCTTCTCAACCGATAAAGCCTATTTTAAAAAGATGGAGGCAGCAGGCATCGAAGTGCATGCGTTTTTCCCTGTCGTCCTGCCGTTCATCTCCAGTAAATCCAACTATCGGAACCATCGAAAAATCGTTGTCATCGATGGCACGGTCGCCTTTACGGGAGGCATCAACATAGGGGATGAATACTTGGGAAAAGATAAGGCGTTTGGATTTTGGCGGGATACCCATCTGATTGTTCGCGGCGAAGCGGTTTCCGAGCTTCAATTGATTTTTCTTCAGGATTGGTATTACATGACCGGGGAACGGTTGTTTACCCCGTACTATATGAAACCGCTTGAAGTCATGGAGAATGCAACAGGAGGCGTACAGATCATCGCCAGTGGTCCGGATGAGCCGTATGAAACGATGAAGTCTTTATACTTTGGTTTAATTACAGAAGCAAGACACTCTGTCTATATCGCTTCTCCTTATCTGATTCCAGATGAAGACTTGATGACGGCATTAAAAACGGCCGCTATGTCTGGAATCGATGTTCGAATCCTCTTGCCAAGTTTTCCGGATCATAAAATCGTTTTTTATGCGAGTCGTTCCTATTTTGATGATCTCTTGTTAGCGGGTGTCAAGATTTATGAATACAACAAGGGGTTCATGCACTCAAAAGTCATTGTAGTGGATGATGCGATTGCGACGATTGGAACGGCCAACATGGATTTAAGAAGTTTTCATTTGAACTTTGAAGTCAACGCCTTTTTATACGGTACGAACTCCGTGCATGAATTAACCCGTGATTTTTATGAAGACTTTTCGAACTCTTCACAAGTCGAACGAAGTGTTTTTATTCGGAGAAGTTTTAAGCAACGACTGGTTGAATCGATTTCTCGTTTATTCTCACCGTTGCTTTAATCTGTTGTGCCACTGTCTAAGAGGAGGGGTAAGATGTTTGAAGCGATTGACGAGCAGGGAAACCGGATCAACAGTCAACTGGAGACAGCACAATCACTGACCCAAAAAACACTGTATTGCCCGTATTGTCGGACACGACTCCGGGTCAGGCGGGGGAAAAAACGGTTGCATTTCGTCCACCTGACCTCGTGCACGGGCGAATCGACCGAACATTTATTTTGGAAAACACACCTTGCTGCGTATTTCAGGCACCTGCATTTCGAGGTCGAACTTGAAGCGGTTCGAGGAAAAAGAAGATTTGATCTTTTGCTTCAGCCCGGAGCCATTGGAATTGAGATTCAACGCTCAAAAATGAGCGCGGACGAATGGAAACGAAGGTCCTTATTGGATCAGCAATCCGGTTATGAGGTCCGTTGGATCGGATTTCGTGAGGCAGAAGGACCGATTTTTCAATTAGATGGTTGGATGAAACAAGCCTTCTCAAAAAACGGTTACGTCGATGTTGTTGAGAAGGGGAGGATCGTCCGTTATATGTACCCTCTTCCATTTGCGCGGCGTGTTGCATTTTGTCAACGCGTTCCGCTGACAGTGGACGACTTTTTATCACCTTGTCCGGTTCCCCGAACGTTTCCCGAGCGCCAATGGGTGACGCTGATTAAAAATTACCGGCTTCGCCCGTTTTTTTCTTCTTTGCCTTCCCATTACTTGCGATCCCCCCTTTATCAGTCACGTCTTCACGTCTCTACCGTCCCCAGTTGGTGTTATCTTCCCTTGTCGACCTTAATTTCTATTCCAGTCCACCCCTTTGAACTGCAACTCGCTGTTTTTCTCCGGTTGAAGGAAGATTATTCAGAACAGCGCTTAACCACGTTTCTGACATCCTGTCTGACTGAATGTCGTATTTCTTATGAGTTGTCTTGTTTACATGAACTGATTCGTGAATGGCGGGCGATGATTCATTTTATTAAAAGAACACTCCCGGAACTTTTTAAGCACGACTCTCTTGATTTAGCAGGACGCTTGCAGGAAGATCAAAAATTAGCAGGAGCGCTTCGTTTGTTTGTCGAAAGGGAAACAGGTATAAATGAAGTAAAGGAGTGATTCAAATGGCAGAAGTATTAACCCGGAATGATGTGAATGTCGAAGAAACATGGAATTTAGAGTCCATTTACGAAACGAACGAGGCATGGGAAGAGGAATTTGAATCGGTGAAGGCGATGCTTCCGTTGCTCGTCGAGTATAAAGGGCGTCTGGCGCAGACAGATGCGATTCTATTTGAGGGTTTACAGCTACGTGATGAGGTTTCAAGACGCTTGCATAAACTCTATACATACGCTCATATGCGTTACGATGAGAATACGGCAGACAGTTTCTATCAGGCGATGAATGACCGTGCCCGGACACTGGCGTCCCAAATTGGTGCCACGTTAGCATTCATGACGCCAGAGTTGTTGGAAGTACCGGAAGAAACAATCGCTTCCTACTTAGAGAAAAATCCGGATCTTGCATTATACCGTCATGCCTTCGATGAGTTGAACCGTGAGCGTGAACACGTCTTGTCAGAAGCGGAAGAGGCGATTTTAGCGAAAGCCGGTGAAGTTCTTGGTCAATCCGGAACAACGTTTGGCATGCTGAATAATGCGGACATGAAATTCCCGAAGATTAAAGGGGAAGACGGGGAAGAGACGGAGTTGACACACGGACGCTTTATCACGTTCATGGAGTCAAAGGACCGCTCTGTTCGTGAAGCCGCCTTTAAAGCGATGTACGGGACATACAGCCAGTACACAAACACGTTAGCCTCTACCTTAGCAGGATCGATCAAAAAGGATAACTTTTATGCAGAAGTCCGTAAGTTCAAAACGGCACGCGAATCGGCTTTACATGGAAATACGATTCCGGAACAAGTCTATGACGGCTTGATCGAAGCAGTTCATGAACATTTACCATTGTTACATCGTTATGTGGCGTTACGGAAACGAATCTTAGGTGTCGAAGAGCTGCATGTCTACGATATGTATACACCACTTGTGAGTGAAGTGGAAATGAAAGTCACGTACGAGGAAGCCAAACAATTGATGATCGATGGTCTTGCTCCACTCGGTGCGGAATACAAACATATTTTAGAAGACGGTTTAGCAAAACGTTGGGTGGATGTCCGGGAAACACGTGGCAAGCGGAGTGGTGCCTATTCTTCAGGAGCGTACGATACGCAACCGTTCATCTTGATGAACTGGCAAGACAATGTCAATAACCTGTTCACGTTAGCACACGAGTTTGGGCACTCCGTCCACAGTTACTATACACGTCAAAATCAGCCATATACGTACGGTGACTACTCGATTTTTGTTGCGGAAGTCGCGTCGACGACAAACGAGGCACTATTAAATGATTATCTGTTAAAACGAGTGACGGATAAAAATGAAAAACTGTATCTGTTGAACAATCAGTTGGAGACATTCCGTGGAACGTTGTTCCGACAAACGATGTTTGCTGAATTTGAACATCAAATTCATGAAGCCGCACGACTCGGTCAAGCGTTGACACCTGAGTTTTTAACAAAAACGTATTACGCACTCAATGAGACGTATTTCGGGGACGGGATTGTTCTCGATGAAGAAATTGGATTAGAGTGGGCACGGATTCCACACTTCTATTACAACTATTACGTATATCAATATGCAACAGGCATATCTGCTGCTGCCGCATTGACTTCACAAATTTTAGAAGAAGGACAACCGGCTGTTGATCGATATATCAATAACTTCCTGAAGGCAGGATCAAGTGATTATCCGATTGAAGTCTTAAAAGCTGCAGGGGTCGATATGACGACAAAAGCACCTGTAGAAGAAGCGCTTCGTCAATTTGAGCGTGTGTTGGATGAATTCGAGGCGCTACTTGGAGAATGACTAAATTGTGAATTTTTGAACAAAGGGATGGAGTTTTGAGGAAGGTTGACTTATACTAGTCATGTGAAGAGGATCACATTCCCCTGTTCTTCTCTTTTCCCCCATCCAATGGTCATGAAGATGACAAAAAAAGCCGTTCCACGAAAGTGGAAGCGGCTTTTTTTATTAAGCATGTGCTGAATCTTTCAAATGACGCCAAACTTTACCGTCACAGTAAGAAAGGGAAACACATTTTTGTTGAAGCATTAATTTTTTTAATTCATGTTCGACTTGTGCTTCCGTTGCATCATAGATAAATGCAATTTCAGAAGTTGTAGCCGTGTCATACCGTCTCAAGAATTGCTCAAGAGGAGGCTTTGCCTGCTTCTCGAACGGTTGTTCCAACAATTCATTCAGAATCGATACATAAATCAAGTATTCATAATGGCCTTCAGCTTTGATGGCTTCTTCGTCCCCGACAAATGCAAGGGTCGGAAGAACACGGACATCCCAATCCGTCACGAGTTCTGTTTCCTTTTCAAGCATCAACTGGATTGTATCGGATTCGATGTCTCGATGAAACTCTGCTAAATCAAGACCGAATTCCGTCAATGCCTCGGCTAAACGCATCAGTGAATCGCGTGAATAGGCGCTTTTTCCTTCAACGTTATGCAACATACGCAAACGACGCATAAATCGCATGCCAAACGTTTTACCTTGAAGTTCAATGGCTTTTAAAATCAACAGTGGCGACATGTCACACGCTGACCGTGAAGGTGCACAAGGGATTGTTGCAATCGTCCGAAGACGGAATAAATGACCGTATTCTAATTCTAGTTTCTTGAGAACGGGAATCAACCGTAAACCATCCGTTTGTGTGACGTCTAGAAAATGATAGATTTCCAGAGGTTTCGTCGGTTGCTGAATTGATGGTTCGTCCAATGAACAATATGAGCCGTTGCATTGTTCGTGTTCCATCCGTTCACCCCTTTTCTTTTAATATCGTTACCCTATTTTAGCAACGAAAAAAAAGAAAGAGCAAAGGTTTTGCTTGTACATTTTTACACGATTAGCGTGTAAGCGCTTTACGGTCCATAAAACGAACGATTTTATTTTTGGTTTCCCGATGGGGAATTGAGTTGTTTTGAAGTAATTCTTCGAAGGCTTTTTTACCAGCTGCATAGTCTGCTACTTCAAATTCCAGTTCATAATCTGTTGTACCTAAATACATGCTTTGATCCAATACAAGCAGTCCGCTCGTCAACTGCTTTTCAAACCGCTTTGTTTCTAAACGTCCCAAATGCTCGAGGGAAGCCGTTAATTTAAACTTTTCCAATTGTTGATTCATTTCTGCTGAGTGAATCAGACCATACTGAAACAAGTCTTCTGCTTCTTTTTCGGATAATGTGACGTGCGTTTCCAATAGACCGTCTTCTTTTGGTTCTTTTAATGTTAAGACCAAACCTGCTTTTTTTTCACGAATTCTCAGAGCTGCTCCATGACTGCGAAGTTCAAAGTCAGGCGTATCGAAATAGTCGTTGGCTTGCCAAACGGATTCTCCTGATGGATTATACCGTTCCATAAGTTTCGTATATTCAGTTTCGATTAACAGGTTTTTAAATTCAATTTCCATTTCTTGTCTCATTCCTGACCACACCTTTCTAGTTGAATGCTTGAAAATATGATAACATGAATGGTGTAGTGAAACGAATTGAACCAAGAATTTAGACTAAAAGTGGTGACAAAAACGATGACAAAAGAAAATTGGGACTTATTTCTCGCACCGTATCAAATCGCAGTGGATGAACTGAAAGTAAAACTAAAAGCCATTCGAAAACAATTTCAACAACGTGGGGAACATTCACCGATTGAATTTGTCACAGGACGTGTCAAACCTGTAAAAAGCATCATACAGAAGGCTGAGCGGAAATCGATTGATATTGAATTACTCGAGCAAGACATGCAAGACATTGCAGGTCTCCGAATCATGTGTCAATTTGTGGATGATATCATTCATGTCTTGGAGTTGTTACGTTCACGGGGAGACTTTAAAATTGTTGAGGAACGGAATTACATCACACAAAAGAAAGAAAGTGGATATCGATCGTATCATATTATTATCGCTTATCCGGTCCAGACAATCGAAGGCGAAATTCCAACACTCGTCGAGATTCAAATTCGGACACTCGCGATGAATTTTTGGGCGACGATTGAACACTCTTTAAATTATAAATATCAGGGGAATATCCCGGAAGAAACACGAGAGCGTTTACGTCGTGCGGCAGAAGCGGCATTTTTACTGGATGCGGAAATGAGTCAACTGAAAGTCGAGATACAGGATGCACAAGTCGTCTTGCGAGAACGGGAGACGACAGAATCAAAAAAGCGATTAAAAGAGTAGGAGGATGACGATGCGTTTTGCGGTTACGGCGCGGGGAGATGAACGTTCCCATATGCTGAAGGAACAATTGGAACAAGCATTGATCGAACGCGGTAGTCATCGAGATACCGTCACTCCGGAGATTGTCATTTCGATTGGTGGAGACGGTACGATGTTGCAAGCTTTCCATTCTTACTTGGATCAGGTCGAGGAAATCACGTTAGTCGGAATTCACACCGGACATCTCGGCTTTTATGCCGACTGGAGACCGGAAGAGATGGATGAATTGATTCAACATATTGCAGATGACAATGTAGCGACGGTTGAGTACCCGTTACTTGAACTGTCGATTGATTATGCAGACGGATCGACGAATAAATTGCTGGCACTGAACGAATGTACGATTAAAAGTTTTAACCAAACCTTAGTGTGTGATTTATCGATCCGTGGAGAATATTTTGAAACATTCCGTGGAGATGGATTGTGTATCTCGACCCCATCCGGATCGACGGCATATAACAAGGCGCTGGGCGGGGCCATCGTGCATCCGGCACTCGAAGCGATTCAAATCACTGAAATGGCATCAATCAATAATCGGGTGTATCGGACGATTGGCTCACCCATGTTGCTTCCAAAGCATCATGATGTTGAAATCCAACCGGTCAATCCAATTGATTTTCAATTGACATACGATCATTATGCTTCGATTGTCCATCAAAATGTTAAGTCCATCCGTTGCCGCGTCTCGGATAAAAAAGTGAAGTTCGCACGGTTCCGTTCGTTCCCGTTTTGGCAACGCGTCCGTGAATCATTTTTAGCAGAAGAAAGAAGTTAACGAGGTAAATTTTATGGCATTTCAGATCGAACAAGATGTAACGGAAACAGAATCAGGATGGAGTGTCGGTCATTTTTGTACGACACGGTTGAAAATTTCCCGAAAGATGCTTGTTTCCATCAAACATCACGGTGATATTTTACGTAATGGACAACATGTCAACGTAGGGGAGAGCGTTCATTCAGGCGACCGGATTCATGTTCGTTTTCCAGAAGAACAACCCGCGCAAGACATGCATGCAACGAGTGGAGAACTTGATATTCTGTTTGAAGATGAGTGGCTGTTGGTTGTTAATAAACCCCCGGGCATGGCATCCATTCCATCACGCTTACATCCGGAACGCTCTTTATCCAACTTCGTACTGGGATATTATCGAGAACAGAGTATTCCTTATGCGATTCATATCGTGAACCGATTGGATCGGGATACGAGTGGTCTGGTTGTTTTTGCGAAACACGCGCTTGCCCATCACCAGTTGAGCAAGATGCAACAGAATGGGTTGCTCGATCGGCGATATGTGGCTTTTATTGAAGGGACGATATCTCCTCAAACTATAAATCTTCCCATCGGTCAGACGGATCATTCGTTTATGGAACGAATGGTGCGGGCAGACGGTCAGCAGGCAATTACACATATTCTCGCAAGTGAATCGTTCCAAGCTTTTAATCGTAACTTGTCACGACTGACCATCAAACTTGAAACGGGAAGAACCCATCAAATTCGCGTTCACCTTGCAGCACTTGGTCATCCGTTAGTCGGAGATACGATGTATAAGGGAACACCTCTGATTGCCAGACAAGCACTACACAGTGCGTCTGCTACGTTTCCGCATCCGGGAACAGGTGAGGTGATGACGTTTGTCGCGCCGTTGCCGGACGACTTAAGTCTTTCGTGAATACAAAAAGAGTGGCACCTGACTGGATGCCACTCTTTTTGACGTTAATCTTCATCAAACATAGAGATACGGGACTGTGAAGCAATTGCCATGATCAAGCCGAGTCCGACCAAGTTAACGATCATCGTCGACCCTCCGTAACTAATGAAGGGAAGCGGGAGACCCGTGATCGGCAAAACCCCCATCGTCATACCGATGTTTTGGAAAATCTGGAATGTAAACATAGCGACGTATCCGGTCACGATATAGGTTCCAAATGGATCCGCTGTTTCCAGTGCGATTTGAATCAACCGGTAGATAAAGAGGAAAAGAATGATCAAGACAACGGCAGCACCGATGAAGCCATAGTGAGCTGAAATCGCAGTAAAGATAAAATCGGTATGGAGTTCGGGAACCGATACTTGAAGCTTTCCGTACCCGACACCAAACATCTGACCTGAACCGATAGCATTAATTGATTGGACCAGCTGGTAAGAAAGGTCATCCGCATATTCAAACGGTTGTAACCAAGCCATGATCCGGTTCATCGCATGTCCCGGGAAGAAGGTGGCGAGTAAATCATTCTGGAAATAAAACAGATAAAAGAATCCGACGATTGCTACTGTGAACAATCCGAACATACTGAGTAACCATTTCCAGTTCAATCCGGACAATAACATCGCACACGCTAAGATGACACATAGAATTAATCCGATTCCCAAGTCAGGTTGGATGATGATCAAAGCGAGCGGAAGCAACGTAAGGGCGACCATCTTAACTAATAATAAGAAGTCCCGCTCATGTTGAACGAACCGGGCATTGTGTTCCGAGATGACCGCCGCGAGGGAGACGATTAAGAAAAATTTCATGAACTCCGCCGGCTGAACGGTTCCGATGACTGGGAACTGATACCAACCGTACGCCCCTTTGATGTTTGCGACCAACGGCGTATTACGTAAAACGACAAGACCAATCAGAGAGACGATTCCAGCCCCATATAAGTACCAGTGGAAACGTTTCAGTTGTTCATAATCGATGAGAATGACGACAGATAGTGCGATAAATCCGATGATATACCACTGAATCTGTTTTGCCATGAAATTGATTTCACTGATTGCCCCTTGTAAGAAAGGTTGCGCGGTATAGATTGCGATGACACTGATGACCATCAAACAACCGAGCAAAAAAAGCAACGTGTTATCATAACGTTGTGTAAATGATTTAAAACGGTTCATTCCATCCCTACTTTCTGTCTCTTTCTATATTACCGTAATTTATCAAAATCGCAATATCAAGAGCGATGGTTGACAGAAGCGTTACGTTTTTGTAACCTAGACTTAGGTGTTATTACCAGGTACTAATTTAAGGGGGAACTCATAATGAATATTTATCCTTCGCTTGAAGGGAAGACGTATGTTGTAATGGGTGTCATCAATCAACGATCGATCGCTTGGGGGATTGCACGTGCACTGGATGCAGCAGGGGCAACTCTTGCTTTTACGTATGTAGGGGAACGTTTTAAAGCACCTCTTGAGAAGTTGGGTCAAGAGCTTTCACGTCCGGCATCGTATTATACATGTGACGTGACGAGTGACGAGGAAATTAATCAAGTGTTTGCGGCAATTCATGCCGATCATGGACAGATTTCAGGAATCGCCCATTCGATTGCTTTTGCTGATAAAGAAGCGTTGCGCGGTGAATTTTCAGGCGTTACGCGTGAACAATTTGCACAGGCACTCGATATTTCAGCATTTAGTTTGACGGCTGTCGTCAAAGCAGCGAAAGACTTCTTTACGGAAGATGCTTCTGTCATTACGTTAACCTATCTCGGCGGCGAAAAAATGGTTCCGAACTATAACGTCATGGGTGTTGCAAAAGCGGCACTCGATGCAAGCGTCCGGTACTTGGCAGCAGAATACGGAAAACAAGGAGTTCGCGTCAATGCCATTTCGGCAGGACCGATTCGAACAGTTTCAGCAAAAGGTGTCGGTGATTTCAATTCAATCCTTGAAAGCATCGAAGAACGTGCACCATTGCACCGAAACGTCACGACGGAACAAATCGGTCACAGTGGACTATTCCTTTTATCTCCAATGTCGAGTGGCGTGACGGGCGAAATTTTACACGTCGACAGTGGATTCCACATCCTTTAAGTCCAGTTGAATATAAGCGGCTTTTCTTTAACTCGGCAAAAACCAGGGGGAACCTTGGTTTTTTTGTTTTTCTCGAAGTGTTTTTGGGAATAAATGAATATCAGGCTGAAGTTTAAGGGAGGGACGTCATATGTATCAAGTGGATTTTACGGTTGTACAATATGTCAATCGTCAAGTGAGAGTGGACATGGAACGAAAAACAGAGCCAGTCGCTCGCATCAATCCGATTAAACGCGTTGAACCGCATCATGCAGAGTTAGAAGAACAGGCAAATGCTTACGGTGTATTGCCTGAACTAAAACTTCCCGGTCGTAAGTTCGACCGGGAAGTTTAATCTTATTGACCGGTAAACCGGAACGTTTCATAGACACTCCATGATCCGTTTTCAAGTTCATACAAGAGAGCCATTTTCGTGACATCTTCTTGAAAGCGGATGTCTTCCATTTTTAATCGTTCGAGAACATCAAACAATTCCACGTCAGATAAGTCTTGTCCGATTGTGATGTGAGGTAAAAAATCGTACTTTGGTGTGTGGCTTAATTCCTCTGCGTGCAAGGCTTTATGCAACTGTTCCAGTTCGTCCGTCGGCATGACCTTTAAAAATAAAACATTGTTTGTAGGATGGAAAGAACGTGCACCTTGAATGTGTAAGGAAACCGGTTTTGTTTGTGCCGCTACTTTGTTGAGGGCGGATACAATCGTCTCGAGTTCCGCATCATCGACGCTGATCCGCTCACGCATCGTAATGTGTGGCGTGATCAACGCATACTTAGAATCGTACCGTTTCCGGTATGAGTTTGCAAAATCTTGAATTCGTTTCGATGGAAACAAAACTACCCCGATGTTCATCGAAAATCCCCTACTTTCCCCTGAAATGATAACGCTTTACAGGATAATCATGACGGATTATCGGTGTGATGTCAAAGAAGTTTGAGGGGAGAGCATGAATCCGTGTATACTTGTGAAGAACTTTGTCAGAGAGGTGGATTTTGTCATGAAAGAAAAAGCACATTCTAAAGAAGTAAAACAAGCAGCAATTGATAAGTTGCATGAGCGTGGTGTCACGATTCACGCGATTGCGGAAATCGTATACCAGATGCAGGCACCGTATACAATTGAATTAACGCTTGAAACGTGTACGAGTTCTGTCGAACGTGTTCTCGAAAAACGTGAATTACAGCATGCCATCCTCGTGGGGGCAGAACTGGATATCTTAGCAGAAAAAGGGTTGTTATCAGAACCGCTCTTGTCAATCATCCGCAGCGATGAAGGATTATTTGGCGTAGATGAGACAATCGCGATTGGTGCCGTCAATACGTACGGTTCGATCGCAGTTACGACGTTTGGGTATTTAGATAAAGCTAAAATCGGAATCATCAAAGAACTTGACACGAAAGTGGATGATGGACGCGTCAATACATTCATGGATGACATCGTGGCAGCGATTGCCGCCAATGCATCCGGTCGATTGGCCCACCGATTGCGTGATAAAGAAGATTATTCTGCAGAAGAACTGGAGCAACGGAAGGGAACGTATTAAATGAAATTAAATCAGCGTGCGTTACTTTTCTCTGGAATCGCGTTCATCCTCTTCATCAGTATTGCCATCTCGATTCGATTGACGGGCTATTTCTTATTTGACGCCCAATTATCAAATCAAATGGCAAAACAAGTCCCGGCAGATTATGTCAGTTGGTTCACTCAGCTAGGATCAGGGGTTGGAGCCGTAACTGTCACGCTAATCTTGACGTTAATCAGTTACTACCTCTGGCGTGACCGGATCGGAAGCCTGTGGTATCTATTGTCATTTGCGGCAGTAGCCGTATTGAACCAAGTCGCGAAAGCCATCTTCGTCCGAGACCGACCTTCACTCAATGAACTGGTTGGAGGAGTAGGTTATAGTTTTCCAAGTGGTCATTCGTCGATGGCCTTTGCTGTGTACGGTGGATTTTTGATTTTGAGCTGGCGGTTTTTGAATCGTACCGGGAAAGTCATATTAGGAACGCTCCTCAGTTTGTTGATTCTTGCAATGGGGTCATCCCGCATCATCCTGAACGTGCATTATTTCTCGGATGTCGTCGGTGGATTCTGTTTTGCTGCTTTCATACTGGGGTTATCCTATGCCTTTATCTCATCTCGACGTAAAAAGGAGCGGACGTATGTTACTACTTGATATCGATCACAGCTTAGTTTTTGATGAACAGGTGATGAATACCTTATCCGTCCCGACATTATTAGTCGAACGCCTGAATGGTCATAAACGTTTTATGACCATGCGGACCCACTTACGGTTAAAACGACTCGTTGAACACAATCAAGTGATTCCCTTTACAGAGCGGACGCTTGAAGCTTTCCGACAACTCGAATTGTTCCAGATTGATGCTAAACCGAAATGGGCAATCCTTGAGAGTGGCAGTGTTTTACTAAAAGACGGAAAGCCGGACAAACGGTATGAGAACTGGTTACGCCAACATCAGAAAACGGCACACCTCGAAGCAACACTTACCTATTTGGAAGAAGTTGAAAAGTTCGACTGGACGGTCTATCCGGCAGAAGTCTGGTCCGGTCGAACAAAACGGCCTTATCAGATGATTCAGCGAGTAGCAGACGAAGCTGAACTTCTGGATCAACTATTAAAACAAAATGTCTTAAACTGAAGAAAAGCCACTTGCCGACGTTCGGCGAGTGGCTTTTCTGTTTAAGTCGGGACGTTGATCTCATCAAACCAAAAGACACCAACAGTTTCTGAGCCGGCATGCGTCAAAATCGACGGTCCAAACTGTGTAATTTCAATTGAAATCTGTGGCAATTTAGCTTGAAGCGTATCTCGTAACTGTTCAGCGGCAGGTCGAGCGAGTGTATGACCTATGTACAGCGTTTGCTGATAAAGGCCGGACTTCGCGATTTGTGAAGCGATTTCTGCAGTCATTTCGTGAAAAGCTTTTTTGATTGAACGAACCTTTTTGAACGGAACCAGTTTTCCGACTTCGTCAAACTTGACGATTGGTTTGATATTCAACATGTTAGCGAGTAAAAATTGACTGCTCGATACGCGACCACTTCGCCGCATCGTTTCCATGTTGCCGATAATGAGATAAAAGTGAGATTGATGTTTGAACTGCTCTAGAATCTGGACGACTTCTTCCGGTCGCTTTCCTGCTTGTGCAAGTTGCATCGACACACGTAACATTTCCTGTTGGTTGGCACCACCTGTATAGGAATCAATGGCATACAGTTTAAAACCAACGGCCTCCGCAGCTGCTACAGAGCTCGCGTATGTTCCGCTCAGGCCACTTGTGATGTGGATGGCGTAGCCGTAGTCATATCCTTCAGTCTTGAGACGTTCGTACAGTTCCACTAGCTCACCGAAAGAAGGTTGCGAGGTAGTCGGGATAACGGAAGAATCGTGACGCATTCTCGCATCGAGTTCCTCGACCGATAAATCGACATATTCACGATAGGATTCTCCGTTGATGATGATGACAGTTGGTACTACATGGACACCGATTTTTTCTGCTTCCCCAGGCGGGAAAAAAGCCATGCTATCGGTGATCCAAGCGATCTTATCCATTAAAGCGACGCCTCCAGTAGAAATTCATTTTTTTAATCATACCATGGCATGAAAGCGGCATCACTAGCCAATACGCTTTTCAGGAATAGAATCTCTTGAAACGTGTCCAATCGATGAACTGATGAGGAGCGTGATCAAAACGGGCAACAACCAAGCTAAATTTTGTTTGACCAGCGGGAAAACCTTGTAAACCGCAGTCAGTAGATCCGGTAAGACTTTTAAGGAATACAGGGCACTCCATAAGGAAAAGAGCGCCGTTACGAACAGTGTCGTCCGGTAGACGAGTTTTGGTTTCTTTAAGAAGGAACGAACGAAGGTCAATCCAATCAACACGATGACGATCGGATATAAAAACATCAGTACGGGAACCGCGATGGCGAGCAACGTTTTTAAACCGACAATCGAAATGGCGAAACCAAGGACTGTCGTAAAGATACCTGTAACCGGTAAGGAAAGTCGCTTTGAGAACGTCATCAAGTATTCGGAGAAAGCAGTGACGAGACCGACGGATGTCGTGAGACAGGCGAGTAAAATGGCGATGCCTAAAATCACCAGACCAGACGTCCCGAACGTGTCATCCGCGTATCGTTGCAATAACGACGGACCATCGACAGCTCCGACGGCACCGAAACTGTTGCGTCCAAGGAAACCAAGCCCTGTATAGACAAGCGTCAGTGAAGCGGCAGCGATCAGACCAGCCCGTGTTACGGTCTGAAGTTGAGCCGTTCGATGTTTTAGACCACGTGCGTGTAGCGTGTGCAAAATAATAACTCCAAACACAAGGGCGCCCAGTGCATCAAGTGTCAGATACCCTTGGAGAAAACCTTGGACAAATGCATCGGTAAAGTTGGCGTACCCAGGTGCCGGGCGTTGAACCGGCGAAAGGGGATTGATGATACTACTGATGCTGAGTGTCGCAAGCGCTAAAAGCAACAGTGGAGTAATGAACCGACCGATGATGTCGAGTAATTTACCAGGTCGAAGCACCAAGTATAAGGTTACTAAAAAGAAAATGGATGAAGAAATCATCAGACTGGTTTGAGATGGTCCACTCAGAAATGGAACCACACCGAGCTCATACGTGACAACGGACGTTCGGGGAATCCCGAAAAACGGACCAATCGCGACATAAAGCGAAAAAGTCAAAAGGGCGCTGACGAATTTAGGAAGCGGGTTGGCAAGCGTACTGATCCCACCACCTACCCATGCGACGGCAATCAATCCGGCTAACGGCAATCCAACGCCGGTCACGATAAAACCGAGCATAGCAGGCAAGAATTGTGTTCCAGCTAAGGCACCGAGTTCAGGAGGGAAAATTAGGTTACCTGCACCAAAAAATAAAGCAAAAATCATGAATCCTAAAGCAAAGATGTCTTTCCGGTTCAACATATAAATTACCTCCTGTTTTTCAATAATCTTGTCCACTATACCATTAGACCACAAGAGATGAAAGAATTTTTAGAATATTCGTTTGTCTCGTTGTCCATCTTCCTTGTAAAAAAAGCAAATCGTTAAGCGAACATTCATTTTTTTAGAGTAACATGGACAAAATGAATCCTCAACCTGTCTTTTTTTACTGACCCTTTGTAAAAAAAAACCTGTAAGGTCAACGGATTGACCTTACAGGTAGAGGAATGAAATGATTGAATTACCCATGGTAAACTAAAAAGAGTAGGAGTTTAGCTAGATGCCACGAAACGACCTTTCTTTTGTCGTCTCAGTTTATGGAGTAGCCAAGCGTGAACGACTTCGCACGATTGACGAGGGAGGGTCAGTTCCACGAGTGGTTCTTGTTGTTGACCGTGGATAATGAATAATCCTGTTTCTTCATCAATGGGTGAAATCGTCATTGAGCTCGCTTCATTCAGGTAGACTTTCAGCTCGCCCGTCGTCGCATCCTTTAATTTCAGAATGTTTCCGTTCGTTGCAAACTTCGTGAATGAACCGATTCCGTTCACTTTTAACTGATCCATGCTAATTTCCTCCTTCAGTTGATGCGTTCTTGAAAATCGTAAGAAAAACAGGTGCAACTTCTAACTTCCAAAAGGTTAATCTCATTATAACGAAGTCTGCTGAAGATGCCAGCACTAATTTATGTGAAAATTCAAACGATTTGGTAACAGTATTGTCACATAAGAAATTACTTGAAAAGACAGAGGAAAGGAAGACGAACGGACATATGAAAAAAGCATCTTGCCCGTGGCGGACGAAGATGCTGAAGATCATTGTAACTCCAAACTCCAATTTTTCTTACGATGAACCAACTCACCACGCTTGACGATGGATTCCTTTTTAGAATCGAGGTCTTCCTTCAAGACGGTCATATCTTCGTACCGTCCGGCGGCGTAGACCGGAATGCTGATGTTTCTTGTAAAAACGGATTGTTTGGCATTCGCAAAATCCATCAAAATTCCTTCACTGAGCAGATGATGTAAGTTGATGATGATTTCGGCCGTTAATGGAGACGAGGGCAGACGCAACTCGCGATTCATTTTCCGTTGCATTAAAAAGGTTAACATCTGTTCGATTCGTGACCAGTCTTTCAAATAGACAGTAGCTTGTACACCAGGGTTTTCACTGAAATACACCATCTCATTTTCAACAGATGATGTAAACGGACTCGGCATCCCGCGTTTCATATGCATGATGAACAAAAGTTCTGCGATTTCAGCGTCTGTTAATGTATCGAGTGAATGGGAGGAACGGATGTCGATCGCACTTAACGGAGAACGTTCGACTTCACTAGACTGAACGAACTGTTCGACTTCATGTCCTTCTACGTAATGAAAAGACGTTCGTAAGGACTGTTTGGCAGATTTGAAGGCGGCACCTGAAACCAGTAAGGGACGTTTGGAATCAATCGCAACAATGAAGTCTGAAAAGGTCACACCTGACATCGTCAAGCGATGATTTTCTGCATCTTCATACAAATAAAGTAATGAGTTAGACATAAGTAAGCCTTCCTTCCTGAACAATTAACCCTATTATTTCAATAGTAGCAAAACTTCTATGACGCGAAAAGAATATTTCCCGCTGAAAACGGGCATAATAAAGAAAAGAGGTGATAGGTGATGTGGGGGTTACGCAAACCATTCCCGGAACTAAAGACGGAACGCTTTATCTTACGTGAACTAGAAAATAGGGATGCGCGTGATTTGTTCAAAATTTTATCAGATGATGAGGTCATGTACTATTATGGATCAGATCCTTTGGTTACGGTTTATGAAGCCAAAAATGTCATCAGTTATTTCAAGGAACAGTTTACTCAAGGAAAAGCCATTCGATGGGCAATCGCTGATCAGCAAACCAATCAACTTGTTGGAACAATTGGTTTTCATAATTGGTTGACTCAATATCATCGAGCTGAAATCGGCTTTGAAGTCAGTCAAGAATATTGGCAACAAGGTGTGGCATCGGAAGCGGCACGAGCCGTCTTGACACACGGTTTTGAAGATTTTGCACTTCATCGCATCAGTGCTCTAGTGGCACCCGAAAATATCGCCTCGAACGCGCTTGTCCAAAAGCTTGGTTTTCAAGCAGAGGGATTGCTCGAGGATTATGCGTATAGTCATGGACGTTTCATGGATTTAACAATTTACCGCATGCTTGCATCGGAATGGAAAGGATGACCACTGAATGTCGAAACAGTCACTTGTCTTATTACATGGATTTACCGGAGGGACAGATTATTTTAACCGGGTGGAAGCCCGGCTTCGTTTATCGTTTGATGTTCTTGTATTAGCACTGCCTGGACATGAAGGAGAAGCAGTTGGTCCGGATACGATGGAAGGTTTTGCGACATGGGTAATGGAAGATTTGGAACGAAGAGGAATTGACAAACCGATTGTGATTGGTCACTCCTTTGGTGGATATATCGTTTCTGCCATCGTTGAGATGTATCCCGAAAAAATTTCCGGATTCGGACTGGTCTATTCAACAGCCAAGGCGGATACAGATGAGGCTAAACAAAAACGGAATCAGAACATCGGCCGTGTGAAAGACATTGGTGTTCGAGAATTCGTTGACGGACTTGTACCCGGACTTTTTGCGGACGGAGCGGACCCGATGCTGATCTCAGAAGCAAAAGAATTAGGATACATGATGACGGTTGAGGGGGCGATTCGAGCATTATCTGCGATGCGTGATCGAAGAGATCTGACGAAAACATTAAGCAACACGTCTGTCCGTGGTCTGATTCTCCGCGGGACGCTTGATCCTTTGATTACAGAAGAGAGTGCGTTTGCGCCACAAAATGAACGGATTCTATTCCGATCGACGGACAGCAGCCATATGGGAATGCTCGAGACGCCCGATGCGTTCGCTGATTTTGTGGAAGAAGCGTTTGCGAAATAACGGTTTTATTTATTTACATTCGTTTCGTTTAAAAGGGATTACTCGTTTCACGTGACTCCGACAGGAAAACGCGTGAAAGGAAGAGTGATCCCTTTTTGGTCCAGTCCTCATTTTTTGAGCTTTTGCATTGCAATTCCCAATGAATTTCTGAATGATGAAGGGGGAGGGATACAGATGAAAATTATAGCCATTGAACCAACACCAAGTCCGAATAACATGAAGGTCATCGTCGATGAGACGTTCTCTGAAAAAGGTCAGACATTTGAACATGCATTTGGTGCACCAAATCATGTCGCCAAATTACTAGACATTCCAGGAATTAAATCCGTCTATCAAGTCAGTGATTTTTTAGCGGTCGAACGTTTTCCAAAGTATGATTGGCGGACGCTTGTGATTGAAATCCGTCGGGCTTTCGGAGAAATCCTGAGTGATGTCGAACAACATGAAACAGATGCGGCTTTTGAACCTGTTCATTTATTTGTTCAGTTTATTTTAGGGGTTCCGATGCAACTGAAAGGGGTCAAAGGTCTGGAAGAGAAACGATACGGGTTATCGGACCGATTCAGAGAAGCAGCCCTATTCGTGCAACCGTTCGTCAAGAATGTCATCAGTGATCGTCGCTGGGTCGAACAGGCGCCGCGTTATGGCGAATTGGATGAAAGTCTTGCTGAAGTCGCGCAAGAAATCGAGGTCGCTTATCCCGTTGAGCGAATCGATCGCTTAAAAACGATTGCTTCAGGAGAAGAAGTGACGTTTGACGGACAGGCACTCACATCAAACGATTGGAAACAACGATTTGCAGCACTCGATGAGTTGCCGATTGAACTGGAGTGGATTCCAGCGTATGCCAGAATGCTGCAAGACGAAAAAATGCAGATTCGCAGACAGGCTGTCGTCAAACTCGGTATGTTCGAAGAAAACCGTTTGGAGTTATTAGAGTACATCACGAGTGCCTTGCATGATCCTTCGAGTAGTGTGCGTCGAACAGCCGGCGATACGATTTCAGATTGGGCACTAGCAGAGGCAGAGCCGATGATGATTGAAGCCTTGACGGATAAAAATAAGCTTGTTCGTTGGCGGGCCGCCCGTTTCTTATTTGATGTCGGGACAGAACAGTCGGTTCCTCGGTTAAAAGAAGCAGTTCAAGATCGGGAATATGAAGTGGCGTTGCAAGCGGAACTTGCCTTAGCACGAATCGAGAGCGGGGAAGAAGCACTAGGAACGGTTTGGCAACAAATGAATCGAATGACTGGAGAAAGTTCATAAGAACTTAAAAAACGCAGGGTATACAGAACCATTCGACAAAATAACACACCAGTTGTCTAGGTATATTTTACCTGTAGAACAATATAGATGGTAAAAAATGAATATTTTCTTGTAATGGACTTGAAATGAATTTGAAATATGGCGACACATCAAAGTTTTTAAGATGTATGAGCCAACTAAATCCAAGTGTAAAAATATGGTTGTATTTTTTGATATAAAGTTTTGATACAAATTGTCGAATGAGAATTTCCCGGCATTTCTGCCCGTTTGATAAAGTGAAATCACAATAACTGATTCGATTTCAAACAGCTATTTTGGTTTGACTGACATCTGACTTTAAAGGAGATTCGGGGATATGATACTTTTTGCTGAAACAGACTTAGCGGTGGGTTATAAAGAGCGGACGTCTTCGGGCGTCTTCGTGACAATCGAGACAATTGACAGCCGGACGATCACGCTTGTGGCTCCTGCAACTGCGACGGATGCGATTTGTGACGAGTTGTTCGTAACGGGGATTGAGCAACTGTTTTCAATGACAACAAACAAGGTAGCGATTCCAGTTGCCTAATATGTGATCCGAAGAGGAGGGATGAGGTTACGACCTTAT